>NZ_JBRREI010000037.1:0-48436 GCF_056760195.1 Stenotrophomonas sp. STEN020 | reverse complement strand
GCCATGCTCGGCAAAGGGCCTTGCCGGGAAAGCCCCTTGCCGAGCAAGGCTCGGCACTACGCTGCATCTTTACCGGGAAAGCCCCTGCCGAGCATGGCTCGGCACTACAGGTGATGCCGTTCAGCGATCCAGGGCTTCGCGCAGCGGCTTGAGGAACGCTGCAGCCGCAGCCACCGGATCCGCCGTCTCAGTCATTGCTGAGACCAACGCACTACCGACCACCACGCCATCGGCATCCACCGCCATCGCCGCCGCGCTGGCCGCGTCCTTGATGCCGAAGCCCGCAACTACCGGCGCGCTGGAACGGCTGCGCAGCAGGCGCAGGCGCTCACCGGCCGCGGAACTGTCCAGGCGCTCGGAGGCACCGGTCACGCCGGCAAAGCTGACGTAATACAGATAGCCCTGCGCGGCCTGGCACAGGCTGTCCAGGCGCGCATCGCTGCTGGTCGGCGATGCCAGCAGAATCAAGGCCAGTCCAGCTTCGGCAAACGCGGCGCGCGGCTCATCGGCCTCTTCCGGCGGCAGATCGACCAGCAGAATGCCGTCCACACCAGCTGCCACAGCCTCTTCGGCATAGCGCGCATAACCGCGGATCTCAACCGGATTGAGATAACCCATCAACACCACCGGCGTGGTCGTGTCGGTCTGACGGAAGCGCGCCACGGTATCCAGCACGTATTGCCGCCCTGCCCCGCGGGCCAAGGCGCGCTCGGAGCTGCGCTGGATGGTCGGGCCATCGGCCATCGGGTCGGAGAACGGCACACCCAACTCGATCACATCGGCACCGGCCTGAACCAGTGCATGCATCACCGGCACGGTTGCCTCCAACGAGGGATCGCCAGCGGTGATGAAGGGAATCAGCGCCTTGCGGCCAGAGGCGCGCAGGCGGGCGAAACATTCGTCAATTCGGGCAACAGCCATCTCAGGCACATCCTTCAATCAGTTCGACTGCGTCGGGCTGGCCCCAATAGATAGAGGTAACCAGGCCATTCAGTGTTTCCAGGCGCAAGGCCAGCTTGGCGGCCTTGTCGGTCCAGGTGAGGTAGTCCCCGTCCGGTGAGGAATAGGCATGCGGACTGGTGACCACACCTGCTGGCAAATGTTGCTTGGCCTCGGCGACGGTCATGCCCGCCCACAGGCCGAACGGCAATGCCGCCGCACCGGCTGGCGCTGCGCTGACGCGCTGCCCAGGATCACCGGCTGCATCCACCTCGAAGCGGGCGATACGGTCAGCAATCACCATCATCGACATGCCTTCAGGCAGGCTGCCCTTGTCGTAATACTCGCAATCGCCTTCCATCACCTCGCGCATGCCAGCCGAGACGAAAGCCTTGTCGCCCGGCGCCTTGCCAAACGGCGCGCCGATGCGCAGCTCGCCCACCTGGCCAAGCTCGGCCGATGCGCTGAGGGCTGGCTTCGCAGCGGCTGCCGGTGTTACGGCGGCGGGCGTAGCGGGAACGGCCGGCGCAGCTACAGGCGCAGCGGTCGGCTCCGGCACAGGGGCGGACGGCGTACATGCAGCCACCCCCGCCGCCAGACCCAGCAACAACGGGGTACGCAGCAAGCTCACCATCACAGCACCAAGCCTTCGCGCGCGGCGATGGTGTGCACGTCCTTGTCGCCACGACCGGACAGATTGCACAGCACCAGCGCGTCCTTGGGCAGCTCGCGCGCAAGCTTGATCGCATGGGCGACCGCATGGCTGGATTCCAGCGCCGGCAGGATGCCTTCGATGCGGGTCAGACGATGGAAGGCAGCCAGCGCTTCTTCATCGGTGATGCCGACGTACTGGGCGCGGCCGGTATCGGACAGGAAGGAGTGCTCGGGGCCGACGCCGGGGTAATCCAGGCCGGCGGAGATCGAATGGGTTTCGGTGATCTGGCCGTCGTCATCGCACAGCACATAGGTGCGGTTGCCGTGCAGCACGCCGGGGCGGCCGGCCGAGATCGAGGCGGCGTGGCGGCCGGTGTGGATGCCATCGCCTGCAGCTTCCGCGCCGTAGATCTTGACCTCGCGGTCATTGAGGAAGGCATGGAACAGGCCAATCGCATTGGAGCCGCCACCGACACAGGCGGTGATCGCATCGGGCAGACGGCCGTAGTCCTCCAGCATCTGCGCACGTGCTTCGCGACCGACAATGGCGTTGAAGTCACGCACCATGCGCGGATACGGGTCCGGGCCGGCGACGGTGCCGATGATGTAGAAGGTGTCGCGCACATTGGTGACCCAGTCGCGCATCGCTTCGTTGAGCGCATCCTTGAGCGTGGCCGAGCCGCTGCTGACCGGCACCACGGTGGCACCAAGCAGCTTCATACGATAGACGTTGATCTTCTGCCGCTCGATATCGGTGGCGCCCATGTACACCACGCATTCCAGGCCCAGGCGCGCGGCGACTGTGGCCGAAGCCACGCCGTGCTGACCGGCACCGGTCTCGGCGATGATGCGGGTCTTGCCCATGCGCGCGGCCAGCAAGGCCTGGCCGATGGTGTTGTTCACCTTGTGCGCGCCGGTGTGATTCAGGTCCTCGCGCTTGAGCAGGATCTGCGCGCCGCCGACATCCTTGCTCAGGCGCTCGGCGTGGTAGATCGGGCTGGGACGGCCTACGTAGTGCTTCAGGTCCTTGTCATAGGCGGCAATAAAGGACGGATCGACCCGCGCCTGATCGTAGGCGGCCGCCAATTCCTGCAACGGCCCGACCAGCGTTTCGGCGACGAAGCTGCCACCAAAGCGGCCAAAGTGCCCACGCGCATCAGGGAAGGCGTGGAAATCGGAGATCGACGGATCAGTCATGACGTCACGGCTACACGGAACAGGCAAGCACTCTAACGCAGGGCTGATGACATAAAAATGGATAATTCGGCGATCACATGTTAGAAAAACTCACATGAAAAACAGCCAGTCCCTACCCTCGCTCAATGCCCTGCGTGCCTTCGAGGCCGCCGCACGCCTGCGCAGCGTCAGCCAGGCCGCAGCCGAGCTGCATGTCACCCATGGCGCGGTGAGCCGGCAGCTGCGGGCGCTGGAGGAAGAACTGGGATTGGTCCTGTTTGAACGCGACGGCCGCGGCATCCGCCCCAACGCCGCTGGCCATCGGCTACTGGAGGCGACTTCCGGCGCGTTCTCGCAACTGCGCGACTGCATTTCCTCGCTGCGCCGACCGCAGCGCAATGACGCCTTCGTACTCGGCTGCCCCGGCAGCCTGCTGGCGCGCTGGATGATCCCGCGCCTGCAGGACCTGCAACGCGACCTGCCTGGCCTGACCCTGCATCTGGCAGCACAGGATGGCGATTTCGCCCCGCGCCTGGACGGGCTGGATGCGGCGCTGATGCTGGGCCAGGCACCTTGGCCAAACGGCTGGCAGGTACATGCGCTGGCGCCCGAGCGGATCGGCCCGGTGTTCAGCCCCTCGATGCATGGCGCACATGTATTGGCCCGGCAGCCTGTCGATGCCGTGCGTGGTCATGCCCTGCTGCATACGCGCTCGCGCCCGCAGGCCTGGCCAACCTGGGCGGCCCGCAATGGCATCGATGCGGATGAACTGCGTTATGGCACCGGCTTGGAGCATCTGTATTACATGCTGGAAGCTGCGGTCGCCGGATTGGGCATTGCGATTGCGCCGGAGCCCTTGGTCGCCGACGACCTGGTCAATGGCCGCCTGATCGCGCCGTGGGGCTTTGTTGATACCGAAGGCTGCTGGGCGTTGTGTACAGCAGGCGACCAGCAGGACCCGCGTGTAGCTGCATTGGCGGAATGGCTACGCAAGCAGCTTTTGTAGGAGCGGCGTAAGCCGCGAAGCTGGCAATGCTTGAAAGGCCTGAGAGCTTACCCCTCCCCAACCCTCCCCTTTGCTACGCAAAAGGGAGGGGACAACGGCGCTGGCATCTGATGCACCTGTGGCTTCGCGGCTTACGCCGCTCCCACAACTGCCAACTGTGCCGCTCCTACATTCAACTTCCTTGCGTTGGCTGTGCCAACCGCTGCTGCACATCCTCGCGCAGGCGCGCCAATTCGACTTCCGCCTGCTGGCGCTGCTGCATGCCTTCGCGATGGATGCTGCGCACCTCTTCCACGGTGGCGATCAACTGCTCGTGCACATGGCGCAGGGTCGCCACATCGATCACTGCACGCTGGTTGGCCTTCGCTGTTTCCACCGAGGTCTGCCGCATCAAATCGGCATTACGGCGCATCAGCTCATTGGTGGCGTCGTCGATGGCATTGGACAGATCGACCGCGTTCTTCTGCTCGCCCAGCGACAGCTGGATGGCGAACTGGCGCTTCCACGACGGGATGGTGATATCGCGCACGGCGTTGAATTTCTCGATCAGCTGGATCGCATTGGCCTGGATCAAGCGGATCATCGGCAGCGACTGGTCGGCCGCATGCTGCATGACGGTCAAATCACCCACACGTTTGTCGAGCAGACGGATCGCGTTGTCGATCTCGCCACGACGGATACGTGATTGCGGATCTTCCAGACCAACAAGCGCATGCAACTCGTTGTTGAGCTCAGCCAGACGCTGCTTGCCGGCGGCGATGTGCAGGCCAAGACTCTGCCGCTCGTCGCGGACGATGGCGTGCATGCGATCGAACTCACCGACGCGCTGGCCCATCTGCGCCTGCTGCGTGCCGACATCGCGCAGCAGCTGTTCGATCTGCTGGTTGGTATCGCTGAACTTCTGCACCAGCTCGCCCTTGGAGGCGCGCATGCGGTCGATCAGACCGCCGATTACCGGCACCTTGGAACGCTCGTTCAAACCGTCGAGCTTCAGCGAGCGGGCAATGCGCACCACTTCACCAAGCTTTTCGCCTGATGCGTCCAGGTCGCGATTGCGCACGTGGTCCAGCAGCTGACTGGAGAACGCGGCACTCTTGCCCGCCGCCTCGCGGCCGAACACGTGCAGATTGCCCGGGCTGATGTCATCCAGCGTGCGCACGATCTGCGCGATTTGTGGACGGTCCGCTTCGCTCAAGCCCAAGGCGACCAGCATGGTGCCGTCCACATCAGCAGAGGGGCCGGCCGGCAGCGGCAACGAATCCTGGGTCATCAGCAGTTCTCCTTGAGCAAGTGGCGCGCCGCGGCGCGCGAGCAATCATGTGCAGGGTGGTTCTCAGCGCAGTCTAGCCTGCATGGCCCTCACCTCGTCCAGAATCCGTGCCTGCGCCTCGGCAGCCTGCGCCAGCTGGGCCTGCTTGTCGGCGGCATGTGCGGCCAGACTTTGCTGCCGCCAAAGCGGCAGTAGCACGTCGCGGATGCGCTGGTAGCGTTCGATCAGCTCCACACCCTGGGCATGCAGCAAACGCAGCTGTCCGCCCTCGGTACAACGCAGCTGGGCAAGCCCGCGCAGGTGCTGCAGACGACGCTGCAGCGAGGCCTGTGCCAGAGGGTCATTCGGCGCCGGAATCGCCTCACCGGCAGCCGCCCAATCCTCGATAGCCTCCACCGCCACCTGCATCCGGGCCATCTGCTGCAGATTTTGCTCCAACTCCTGCAGCAACGCCTGTACGCAGGCATCGGCACGCAGCAGGCAGACATCCAGTTGCCCCGCCAGTTGCTCAGCCCGCGCCTGCGCCTCGATATCGCGGCCCAACAAGCGGCCCAGCAATCCCACCGAACGACGGATCTGGCGTCCATCGGCCGCCGACATCGCCTGACGGATGTTGTCCATCTCCGCGACCAGCCGCTCCGCTGCCATTCCGGTCTGCGGCGTACCCAGCAACCGCTCGATCGCGACCAGCAGTTCCGCGCCGTAGCTGGCCACGGCCAGCGCATCATCGGCTTGCAGCGGCGGCTGCGGTGGCAGCGGCAACACTGGCGGCGTCACATCAGGCATCGTCCCGCGCTTCATTGCCACGACTGCCCTGCTGCCCCGGCACCACCACATTGCCGCCGTAGAAATGCCGCATCAGCGCTTCGTCCAATGCCTTCTCTTCCGGCGTGCGCGCGCGCCGCACGCGTGGTGCTGGCTTGCTGCCCGCGCCGCCGTCCTTGGACAGCCACTCCTGCAGCTGCGTGGCCAGGCCGGCCAGGGCATCGCCAATCTCGCCCTGGCGCTGCTGGGCTGCAGCCAATACCTGCAACAACGGGGTCAGATCCTGCACTGGTGCAACCGGCGCCACTGCAGCAGGCGGCGCTGCGACCACGGCCGCAGGACGCTCGGCAACCGCCTGCAACAGCGTCACGATCTGCTCCCACGGCGCTTCAACCTGTGCTGCGACCGGCGCGACCGATGCGGGCTCCTCAGCACGCAAACCCTGCAAGCCGCTCGCGATATCGGCCAGCTGCGCCACCATGCGCGCGCCGGTATCGGCATCGTCGCCACCCATCGCCTTGTCACGCATGAAGTCGCGCTTGATCTGCTCCCAGCGCGCCAACTGCGTCGCATCCAATACCTCGCGCAGCTCACCCAACTTGAGCAGGTTTTCCTCGGAACCGCTGGTAAGCAGCTGTGACTCACCCAGGTAATGATCAGTCACCAGCTGCTGCAGCTCCGCGGCATTCATCACCGGCGAAATCTTCTCCGACAACTTGTTCATGTTGCGGTAGCTGCCCTGCAGGCGGAACGGCGGCTCGACACGGTACTTGTCGGCCTGCGCGGCACTGGCGATGTATTGCTGGTTGACCCGGTACACCACCTCGCGCACCTGCATCAGCCGCTGCAGGGTGGCGACGATCTCGTTGATCTCCGCGCCGCTGTAAGCGTGGCTGAGCGCATTGGTCGACACCTCCTTGCCGCCAGCCTTGTCGACCAGCAGGTAGAGGTCGGCCAGATCGCGGGTCGCCATCGGCGCCAGCACCTGGCTGGAGGTCAGGCTGTTTTCGATATAGCTGAGTTTGAACGCCTCATCCATGCCGCCGAGCACATCGCCCAGGTTGTAGATGTCGGCACGGTTGGCCAGCATGTCCGGCACCTTGAACACTTCGCCAGACTCGGTGTACGGGTTGCCGGCCATCACCACGCAGAACTTCTTGCCACGCAGGTCGTAGGTCTTGGTGCGGCCCTTCCACACGCCTTCAATACGGCGCGTGCCATCGCACAGCGAGATGAACTTCTGCAGGAACTCCGGATGCGTGTGCTGGATGTCATCCACATACAGCATGGTGTTGTTTCCCATCTCCAGCGCCAGATTGAGCTTGTGCAGCTCCTGTCGTGAGGTGGCATCCGGTGCCTGTTCCGGATCCAGCGAACGCACTTCGTGCCCAAGGGCTGGTCCATTGATCTTCATGAAGACCAGACCAAGCCGGTTGGCCACGTATTCCATCAGCGTTGTTTTGCCGTAACCGGGCGGGCTGATCATCATCAGCAGGCCCATCAGGTCGCTGCGTTTGTTCTCGCCCACCGTGCCCATCTGCTTGGCGAGGTTGTCGCCGATGATGGGCAGGTAGACATCGTTGATCAGCTTGTTGCGAACGAACGAGCTCAATGGCCGCGCCTGGAACTCGCTCAGCCGCAGCGAGTCACGCTCGCGCGCACTGATGCGGTGACGCAAAGCTTGGTAGCGCTCGAAGCCGGGTTGGAACTGGCGGCGATGCGACTGCCAGCGCTGCAGGAAATCATCCACCGCCAATTGCAGATGGCCTTGGGCGACGCGCGGGTGTTCACCGAGCAGACCGCCAACATCGGCGATCAAGGTCACCTCGCGCACCTGGCTACGCAAAGCCCGCTCGCCGAGCAGCATTGCGGCGGCTTCCGGCACATAGCCGGCCATGGCGGCGAATTTCGGCTGGCCACACATCGCCTGCAACCATTGCAGCGCCTGCGCCCATTGCAGGACCAATCGCGTGTTCAGACGTTGCAGGCTGCGATCAAACGCGTCGGCCTGGCCAGCGGCCTGCAGCTGCTCGCGCAGACCGCTGAGCAGCTGCCGCGCATAGCCACTGAAGGAAAAAGTCGGCTCGCCATTGCCAAGCTCGGCCAGCAGATACTCGGCGGCCAACACCGGCACGCCGCTGTCGAACGGCAAGGCGTGCTCATCCTGGAATGCCGCCAATGCCAGCGCGATCTCCGCGCGCAAGGCTTCCAGTCCATCGCGCACATTGAACAGCTTGGCGATGGCGAATGCCCCTGCGGCACGTTCCAGCCACTGACTCACTTCCTCACGCTTGCCCTCACGCGCCCAGAACAACAAGGCAAGCGCGCGCGGGCCAGCGGCGTGCACCAGCGAACCGGCCGCCTGATACAGCGGTAAAACTGCCTGCAGGATCAGCGTCGCGTCGTGATCGTGGATGCCTTTCTCGTAGCCTTCGCGATAGCGCGGCGCAGCGAAATCGCGCACCCGCTTGGCCAACGCATCGGCTTGCGCGGCTTCGCGCAGCAGCAAATCGACACTCAAGCCATCGCGGCCGTTGATGGCAGCATCCAGCAGCAACCCAGCCAGATACTCGCCACGATAGAGCGCAGATGACTCCGAATCCAGCGTCACCGGCCAATAGTCGCGCAGCTCCTCCAGCTCCGGATCGACAATGGCTTCGTAGTAATCGGTGCCGGTCAGATGCACCGCCAATCCGTCGCCGCGCGGCAGGATGGTCAGATCCAGCGGCTGGGTGTTGACGCTGAAACGGTGTCGGCCGAGGCGGATGATATTGCCGCCACCTTCGAACAGATCACTACGATCACGCAGCGCCCGCACCGCTTGGTCACGCACGCCCTTGAGCCGCGATTCCACGTCATCGGCCTTGACGCTGTCCTTGTAGTCGCGCAGGCGCTCGGCCAGCTCGCGCAATTTCAGGATCAGCGGGTCACCGGCGAAGAAGGCATTCAGCTCATCAACGGTGGTGAAGCGCTCGGTACGCTTGGCCAGACCATCGAGGATGCGGTTGGCTGCGTCCAGTACCGACTGCGCCTTGCGCTGGCGCCCATCCAACAAGGTCTGCTTATGGGACTCGAAGGTATCGAGCAACTCCTCGCGTTTGTTGAGGATGTCGCCGAGGAACTGCTCGTGCTCGCCGAACTGGCTCTCCAGTTCTTCCAGCTGCACCATCAGCCGCGACAACTGCTCGTCGGCACGTTCCGGATCGGTCGCCAGCCCCAGAGCACTGGTGATGGCCTGGCTGAACAAGGAGAACTGGGCGCCGAACTGGGCTACGGCTTCGGCAGAACCCAGCGAGCGGCGGCGCTGATCTGCGCGTGCACGGGCCTGGTTGAGCTTGGCGTAGATCGAGGAAATGGCCTCGACCACACGTGTGCGTTGCGCGGCGTCATTCACCTTCAGGCTGGCCATCAGCTCGGATAGCATGTCCAGGTCGCCCGACATCACCTGCATCTGCGCGATCTGCTCGGACAGCTGCTTGGCGGTCTGCGCAACCTGCGCGGCAGCGTCCAGCTCCTGCAATCTATCGGCGAACGGCTGCAGCGCCTTGTCACTGCCCAGGAATTCACCCGCCGCCGCACCAACCCGGTCATGCGCCTCCTGCAAGGAGACGTTCATTGCATCGATGGCGGCGACGTCGACGTAACGGAAATCGCGCACGGTCAGCAGGCGGCCACGCAGCTTGCCGATATCACCCAGCGATTCGACGAACTCGCCGATCTTTGTCCAGTTCTGCGGCTGCAACCGCCCCAGCAGCGTCTTGTGCGCGGCGGTGACTTCGGCCATTGCCTGCGCCGATTGCTTGCGGATGCTCTCGACCTTTTCGTACTCATCGAGCATCGACTCGCCGGTCGCGCTGATCTCGCGCAACAGCGTTGCGGCGCCATCGCAGTTGGCGTCGTCCAGCCAATGGTGCACGTCGAACAGACGGCGTGCGTTGTGCGTAAGCAACTCATAGCGCGGCAGCGAGACCTCGCGACTGTCGATCTCACGACCAAGATCCAACAGATTGGAAATGCCGCGTACCAGCTCCGGGTTCCCAATGCGCGCCATGAAGCTGGTACCAGTCGGCGTGTGCGCGGCGAACTCATCACTGCTGAACGGGGTCTGCCAGACCTGCATCGGATGGACGCGGGTAGGCTCCTCGTTCTCGGCGTTGAACAACACCATGCGACCGTCACGCATGAAGGCGTAGCCCATGCCGAACACAGGATTCTGCAGCACACGCTGGATGCTGTTGTAGACGAACAGCGCCGACTTGCCAGCCTCGCGCTCGTAGAAGATGTACAGCATGTCCTCGCCATTTGGCGAGCGGATCGAGCGCTTGTAGCGCATACCCTGCATCGAGGCGTCGAACGCCTTGTGCTCGCCACTTTGCAGGTAATAGCCGCCGGGAAAGATGACGCCATGGTCATCGGGCAGCTGCACGCAGGCCTGCACGATGGCGTCGTTGCGCACCACCTTGCCGGTCAGCGTGTTGTAGATCAGGCCACGCCAGCTGTCCTCGCGGTAGGGCTGAATCTTCAGCAGGATCAGCGAACCGACCTTGGCGAAATCGATGGTTGCATCGTCCACCGACTGGGTACTGTCCTCAACCGGCTCGCTGTAAACGCCCTGCCCGGTCTCGGTGTTGTTCTCGACCTTGATGGTCAGGTCGCCACCGGTGGTCTCGACGAAGATCGCGTCGAGGATGTTCAGGTGCGGGAAGCGCCCCGTGATCAACATGTCGCGACCGGCACGGGCCCACTCGAAGTCGAACGGTGGCGGTAGCGCTATATCGCGCTCGCCACGTGCATCGATGTAGGTCAGCTCGCCACTGGGCGCCATTGCCCAGCGGAACACACGCACATCGGTACTGCGCTCGCCAATCTGGAACGACGCCAACAACTTGCCGTCGCGCACGATCAGCTGCAGCAGGCGCGCGTTCTTGTAATAGGCGTAAAGCTCGCCAAAATCATGGACGAAGCCGGCCTGTGCCAGGAAACTGGTCTTCAGGTCCACCGGGGTGACGTCATAACCCTCAGCGCCATCCACCAAGCGATACAGTCCGAACACGTCCTCGATACGGGTCTGTGTCTTCAGGCCGATGAAAACGTTGTAGCCGAATAGCAGCAGGTCATCGCCGACCTGGACCACGTCGCGACCCACGCAGTTGTTCTCACTGCGGATGCGGAAACGCCCGATCACTTCCATCCGGCTATCGCCGAACTCCTGCAGCCGGCGCTGGTTCAGCGCGTCCACCACCTCCCGCAGACGTGCGCCCTGATCACTCAGACGTTTACGCAGCACCTCATAGGCACCGCCCTGCGCCACCGCCTGATCGGCGATGGAGCCGCCTTCCGGCGTAGCGGCAGCGTCCAGATTTGTATCGGCCATCGGTAGTTCCCTGCTCTGACACCGGCAGACGCCGCCCTCAGGACGGAATCGCCGATGCCCTCATCCTCATGTGCCGCAAACTACAGACCTTGCGGCGCGCAACTGCCCCGCACGGTGACACCGCGCAGGGCATGCCTTCAGTCAGCCTGCGTCCGACTCCACTGCCGGCGTGTCGGCGATACGGCGTGCAGGCAATCCGCGTGCGGACATGTCCACACCGAGGAAGCGCTGCATCAGGTCCTGCACGATCGGGCTCTTGTCGGTCAGGCCCTCAATCGACTTGCCCAGCGATACTGCCTTGATCAGGTTCTCGAACATGCCGCCGTCGCCGCCGACCATGTCGATCTTGGCGTTACGCAACGCGCTGGCGATGACCTCGGCGTTCTCCTTGGTCACTTCCTTGCCGGCGTCGATGGTCGCCAAAGCCTGACGCAGACCGGTTTCCAGGGTCATGCGGAACTCTTCGTGGCCGCGTGCGGTATCGCCCAGCGAGTCGATGGCCTGGAACTTGCGGGTCAAGCCGTCGGCCTCGGCGAACAGCTTCTTCTCGATGACCGTGGCTTCGGCCACGCCCAGGGTCTCGGTAGCCGACGCCTTGGCGCGGCCCATCTGTTCTTCGCCCTGCGCACGCGCAGCCAGCTGCTCGGCCAATACCTTGGCCTCGGCGGTGCCCTGCTTCAGGTTGGCGTCGGCCATCGCATCGACCACGCGGGCTTCGGCAATACCGACCTTCTCGATCGCCAGCGCGCTGGCTTCCTTGACCTGTGCATCGGCAAGACCCGGCGCCGCGCGCTCGGCGCGCACACCATCGGCCAAGGCCTTCTTGGCTTCGGCCTGCTTGCTGGCCGCATCGAACTCGGCCTGCGCCAGCGTGGTGATCTCGACCGCGCGGTGCTTGGCAGCGGCTTCGCTGGCCTCGGCCTCCTTGACCTGCTTGAGCATGGCTTCCTGCGCCTGCGCTTCGGCTTCGAGAATGGCCACCTGCTTCAGGCGGTCGGCCTCGGACACCTGGCGCACTTCCTTGATGCGTTCTTCTTCCTGCGCCACGGTCTTGTCGATGGAGATGCGCTCGCGGGTGATGTTGGCCACATCCATCAGGCCCTGTTCCACCACCTTGTCACGCTCAACACCCTGCAGCTGCACTTCACGGTCAGTGGTGACCTGCTCCAGCTGGCGTGCGCGTGCGACACGCTCGACTTCGATGGCGACGGCACGCTGGCGGTTCTGTTCGGCCACTTCCACTTCGCGCAGCCGGTTCTGGTCGCGGATGTCGATCAGCTGCTGCGCTTCAATGCGCGCGTTCTCGGACAGCTGGCGCTGCTCCTCCTGCACCTTCAGGGTTTCCGCCTGCTCGCGGGCACGGATGGTATCCACCTCGCGCTTCTGCCGCGCTTCAGCCTCGGCCTGCTGGCGCTCAAGTGCCAGCGTGGCTTCCTTGGCTTCAACATTCTTCTTGGTGATGGCCAGGCGCTCGTTCTGTGCCAGCTCGTTGGTGATCACGTTCTGCGCGGCAGTCAGTTCGGTAATCTTGCGGATGCCTTCGGCATCGAGGATGTTGCTCGGGTCGAGCAGCGACTTGGGCGTCTGCTCCAGGTAGTCGATGGCCACGTCTTCCAGCGCGTAACCGTTCAAGTCATTGCCGATCACCGCAATGATCTCGTCGCGGAATTCCTGGCGCTTCTCGAACAGCTGGGTGAAGTCGAACTTCTTGCCCACGGTCTTCAGGGCTTCGGAGAACTTGGCGTTGAACAGGTCATCCACCGCGTTCTTGTCCGAGGCGCGGTCTGCACCGATGGCCTTGGCCACGCGCAGCACATCGGCCTGGGTTTCGTTGACGCGCAGGTAGAACGCCACGGTGATGTCGGCGCGCATGTTGTCGCGGCAGATCAGGCCTTCCTTGCCACGGCGATCGACCTGCAGGGTGATCAGGCTGATCTTCATGTGCTCGGCGCGGTACAGCACCGGAATGATCAACGCACCGGTGAAGTGCACCTTGGGCTGTGCGCTCATGTCATTGACGATCAACGCGGTGCCTTGGTCGACCTTTTTATAAAAGGCTTTGAACAGACCCGCCAAACCAAGGAAAAACACCAACAGGGCAGCCACCCCGATAATGAAAGGGGCCAGCGCAGCAGTACTCATCGGTGAATCTCCTTATCGCCTGATACTTCAGAGGGGAAAACGTCCAAGCCTGGCAGGTCGCTGTCGGCGACCACCAGGTAGTGATTCTTGTCGTGCAGGTATTCCACCAGCCTCACCCGCTGGCCACGTGCCAAACGGCTGCCGTCGCGGGTACGCACATGCAGGATCAAACCAGCGCCGCCATCGTCCATGCTCGCGTAGCCCTGCATGGCGGTGACTTCCGGCGAGGTCACCTGGGCAAGCCGGTCAAGGATGGACTCCTGGGCAACCGGCCGAAGCTTGAGCAACAGTCGACGTATTGGCCGCAGCACCCAGGCCGAAACCACCGCACCGGGAATCAAGGCGGCAATGGCCACCACCGTGCCCACACCCCAGCGCAAGGGCGCCGGCAAAGACTGCAGGAAGAAGAGTTGAACCAGATAGGTGATGGTCCAGCCGAAAAAGGCCAGCAGCAGCACCACCAGCATGGTCGGCGCACCACCGAGGCCGAGCCGCGCGAACATCGCGGCAATGCCGGTCGCGCCATGCTCACCTCCATGGGAATGAAAGTCGGCGCCGTCGCCGCTACCAATGCCACCGTCATCGACGATGCCGGTCGCGGCCAGCAACCAGTAGATGACAGAAAACGCAAACACGACGCTGTAAGGCAACGTCGGATACGACAGCGCTACTTGCAAAAACTCCGCCATGCACACTTTCCTTGTGGCGCCCAGCTGCCTTGCGGGAGCTGCCCCAGCATTGACGCTGTGACGTTACATCCCCTCCCCGCTGGCATCCGTGCTTGTCGCCGAGAACCCCATCATAAGGGAATCAGGCCGGGCATGAACTGCAGGTATTTCCCAAAGAGTGCCGCAAGTCCTGGTACCGCAATGTGAAACGCGTCAACGCGCGCAACGGGCGTATTCAGTCCTGCTCGACATGCAGGTCGGCACGGCGCACTTCTTCGACGAACTGGCGCATCTTGTAGCCGTCCTTGATCCCCGGCGAGACCTCGATGCCGCTGGAAACATCCACGCCCCAGGGCTGGGTGGCGAGAATGGCGTCATGCACGTTTTCCGGGCGAATACCCCCGGCCAGCAGGTACGGACGGTGCACGCCAGGCGGAATCTGCGACCAGTCAAACGCCACCCCGGTGCCGCCGCTGCCGCCGGCCACATGGCTGTCGAACAGAAAACCGGCCGCATGCGGGTACATCTGGTGCAGGCCCCGCGCGGTGACTTCGCTACGCCCGCCCATCGCAATCGCCTTAAGGTAAGGCATGTTGAAACTGCGACAGAACGCATCGTCCTCGTCGCCATGGAACTGCAGCAGGGTTGGCCGCACCGCGCGCAACACCTCGCGGATCTCCTCGCGATTGTTGTGCTGGAACAAGGCCACCACTTCCACCATCGGCGCGATTGCCTGACGCATCGCACGCGCCTCCGATGGTGCAACCCGGCGTGCGCTGCCCTTGGCAAAAATGAAGCCGACTGCGTCCACGCCCAGCTCACTGGCCAGACGGATGTCACCAGCGCGGGTCATGCCGCAGAATTTGATGCGGGTGCGAAACAGCGTACGGCTCACAGTGTCACCTCGTCCGGCAGCTTCCAGTGCTCAGGATACAGCGGTCCGACGAATACCAGGCCTTGTGGCGGTGCAGTCGGGCCAGCCAGATTGCGGTCACGTCCGGCCAGCAATTCCCCAATCCAGCTTTCGGGCTTTTCCCCGGCGCCCACCATCATCAGTGAGCCGACGATATTGCGCACCATGTGATGCAGGAAGGCATTGGCCTGGACCTCGACCTCAACCACTTCCCCCTGGCGATGAATGGCTATCGATTGCAGCTCACGGCGTGCATGCAAGGCCTGGCACTGCGAACTACGAAACGCGTCGAAATCATTTTCGCCGAGCAGGGCCTGTGCCGCGCGATGCATGGCATCTGCATCCAGCGGCCGCCGGTCCCAGCTCAGGATCTGCCGGTACAGTGCCGGCCGTACCTGACGATTGAGGATGCGATAGCGATAGCGGCGCGCCTTGGCCGAGAACCGTGCATGGAACTCATCCACCACCGGTACACACCAGCGCACACAGATTGAAGGCGGCAGCCGCGTGGTGGTACCCAGCACCCAGCCACGCGGGGCGCGCTCGACATCGCTGTCGAAATGCACGACCTGGCATTCACCGTGCACGCCGGCATCGGTACGGCCGGCACACACAACACTGATCGGCGCATTGGCGACCGAGGACAATGCCTCCTGCAAGGTGGCTTGCACACTCGCACAGCCGTGCTCGCCAAGCTGTTGCCAGCCCTTGAACTCGCTGCCGTCGTACTCCACGCCCAGCGCATAGCGCATCATTGAACCTCTGTTTTTGTTGGGGCCGTTGGACCCATGCGCAGCTCAGTCGCTGTCGCGTTCGGACCACACAGCCAGTTCGTTGCCGCCTGGCTCCAGGAACTGGAAGCGACGGCCGCCGGGAAAGGTGAAGGTCGGCTTGACCACGTCACCACCCTGCGCTGCGATTTCGGCAAGCAGCGGGCCCAGTTGTGCGGCATACAGCACCAGCAGCGGCGCACCCACACTGGTAGTCGCCGGTGTGCCGCGGAAGAAGCCGCCCTGCAGCTCACCATCATCAAAAGCAGTGTAATCCGGGCCGTAGTCCTCAAAACTCCAACCGAATACCTGCTCAAAAAAAACACGACTCGCCGCAGGGTCGCGCGAGGCGAATTCCACGTAATCAATCCGCCGTTCGCGCTTCATTGCAGTTCTCCGTCAGGCCATGCGGCCAAGTAGTTCCAGTGCTTCGCCGCGTGCCTGCGGATCAGCGCTGGCAGCAACTTCGTTGAGCAAGGTGCGGGCGGTCTCGGCGTCGCCCAGATCCAGGTAGGCGATGGCCAACTCCAGCCGCTCACGGCCAGCAGGTGCCGGGGTCAACGGCGCAACCGTAACCGCAGCCACGTCACCAGCCAGCCAATCGGCCTCGTCGGCCGCAGCCGGCTCCGGCTGCACTGGCGCGGGCTCGGCGATGACATCAAAGTTTCGCGAGGCCTCAAACAGCAGCACCGGCTTGTGTGCGACCGCCGGCGCAGGGGCCGGCAGCACCGGCTCCACGCGTGCGGGCGGGCTGGTTTTCAGCCATGCCGGCATCGGTTCTTCGTAGGGTTCAGGCTGTACTTCCGCAGCGATAGGCAGCGGCTGGGCATCCAGCTCGTCGTGCGGATCGAATTCGTCCACTTCCGCTGTATGCGACGACTGCTGCGCAGCAGCGGCGCCCATCACCGGCATCGCTGCGGCCAGGCCTCCCGCTGCGAAATCAGCGCGCGGGGCGGCCGGCAGCGGCTTGCGCCGACGGCCCAGCACCCAACCCAACGCCCCCAGCACCAGCAGTGCCAGGCCCAGCCAGATCCAAGCAAACGAGCCGGCGCCATCGCGCTTGGCCGCCTCACCCAACTGCTGCTGGGCAGCAGCCAGGTCCGAATCCTTCATCGCGATCAGCGATTGCTGCTGCTTCTGCAGCTTTTCGAGTTCGCCGACGCGATCGCGCAGTTCCTGCAGCTCCGCATCACGCGTTGCCAGCTCTTCCTTGGCTTGCTGCAGCTGTTCGTTGGCCAACATGTCACCCTCGCCACCGGCATCGAGTCCGGTCGTCATTCCAGCAGTCTGTTGTGCGCCGGCCACGGCCGGGGCGATCTCCAAGCGTGCACCGCTGGGGCCTGCGCCCACCGCTGCCGGCGCAGCGGCCTTGGCCGGTGCCACCGCTGCATCGGCAACCGCCGGCTGCGGGATCGGCGCGCGTGCCTGCCGCCACTGCGCGGCCTGGTCACGAACGATGGCTTGTGCTTCGGATGCATCCACCCGCGCCAGCTCTTCCTGCGCCGGGGTCCGCAGCACCGCGCCCTGCTTGAGCAGGTTGATGTTGCCGCGGATGAAGGCTTCCGGATTGGCGCGCATCAGCGCGACCATGGTCTGGTTCAAGGACGCGCCGCTCTCACGCGACAGCTCGCGGGCGATCTGCGACAGGCTCTGGCCGCGTTGCACGGTGGCAAGCTGGCCTTCGCTGCTCATCACCGGCGCCGCTGCGGCGCGAGATGCAGGCGCCGCGGCAACCGGCTGCGCCAGCGCAGGCCTTGCTACAGGCGCAGCAGGCACCGGCAGCTCGGGTAGCGGCTCGGGTTCGCGCACGATCAGATTGGACTGCGCCGCTGCCGGCGCTTCGATCACTGGTTCAGCCACCGCGGTTGCGGCTTCTGGCGCAGACACCAGCGCCGAGTATTCGCGAACCAGCCGGCCCTGGCCCCAATCGACCTCGATCAGGAAGCCCACCGACGCCACCTGCACCGGCGCGGCGCTGGTGACACGGATCACCGCACGGCCGTCACGGTCCTGCGCAAACTGGAATTGCAGTTCTCCTACCAGTCCGGTCGGCGCAGCCAGGCCAACGCGTTCGAAGGTAGCCGCAGATGCCAGCCCCGCCTTGGCGTTGTCGAGCTCACTCGCATCACTGGTAATGACCGGTATTTCAGCCAGCAAGGGCTGTCCCGGCTTGGACAGGACGCGGATATTGCCCAGCCCCAATGCCATTGCTGTGCTACTGAACAGCGCCAGGCCGAGAACCAGCACACCTTGTAATGAGCGCATCGCGCCCCCGCCCCTTGGTTTCATGGCGGCCAATATAACGGCTGACCCGCCTTTCGAACACCGCTGTACCGCCTATATGCAACGACGCCGGCATCAAGCCGGCGTCGCTGGGAGGCATCAGCCGCCGTTGGCGACCAGTTCGGCGACCTGCACGGCATTGAGTGCGGCGCCCTTGCGGATGTTGTCGGCCACCACCCACATGTTCAGGCCACGCGGGTGCGAGATGTCCTCACGGATGCGGCCGACATAGACCGGATCGGTACCCGAGGCATGGGTAACCGGGGTCGGATAGCCACCGGCCTTGCGCTCGTCCACCACCTTCACGCCCGGTGCGGCGGCCAGCAGTTCACGGGCCTGCTCGGTGGTGATCTTCTTCTTGGTCTCGATGTTGACCGCCTCGGAGTGGCCATAGAACACCGGCACGCGCACCGCGGTGGGGTTCACCAGGATGCTGTCGTCGCCGAGGATCTTGCGGGTTTCCCAGACCAGCTTCATTTCTTCCTTGGTGAAGCCGTTGTCGAGGAACTCGTCGATATGCGGGATCAGGTTGAAGGCGATCTGCATCGGGAACTTCTTCGGTTCGATTTCCTGGAAGCCAAGCAACTGCGCGGTCTGCTTGCCCAGCTCTTCCATACCGCTCTGGCCTGCGCCGGACACCGACTGGTAGGTGGCGATGTTGATGCGCTCGATGCCGTACTCGCGGTGGATCGGCGCCAGCACCGGCATCAGCTGCATGGTCGAGCAGTTCGGGTTGGCGATGATGCCGCGCGGACGGTTCTTGGCGGCTTCCGGGTTGACCTCGGACACCACCAGCGGCACGTCGTCGTCGTAACGGAAGGTCGATGAGTTATCGATCACCACCGCGCCAGCAGCAGCAAACTTGGGCGCGAATTCCTTGGAAATGCCGCCACCAGCGGAGAACAGGGCGATCTCGACGCCGGCCGGGTCGAAGGTGGCCAGGTCCTGGATGGTGATCTTGTCGCCTTCAAAGTCGACCTGCTGGCCGGCCGAACGCTCGGAGGCGAGCAGGGTCAGCTTGCTGATCGGGAAATTGCGCTCGGCCAGGATGGACAGCATGGTCTGGCCGACAGCGCCGGTGGCGCCAACAACGGCTACATGGAAACGACGGGCTTCATTGCTCATGGAGATACTCGAGATATTGGAGGGGGTAGACACACATCGAGCCAGGTTCGGGGAACCTCCAGCGCACGGCTGCCGAGGCTCCCTATCGTTTTTTGTCGTCGATTTTTTTGCCGGCCACGGCAATGCGCGCGGTGCCGTTGTTCAGCAGTTCGGTATTGATGGCATTGACCGGCTTGCCAGCATCCGGGCCGATGCCCAGACCAGCCAGCAGGTTGTCCACCGCCACCTGCACCATCGCCCGGCGCGTGGCCAGTGATGCGCTTCCGATATGCGGGGTGAGCACGATGTTGTGCAGCGCCAGCAGTTCCGGGCGCACGTTCGGCTCGTTCTCATAGACGTCCAGCGCAGCCGAGGCCAGCCGACCATTGGCCAACGCGTCGACCAAAGCCAGCTCATCGACGATGCCGCCGCGGGCGATGTTCACCAGCGTGGCGGTCGGCTTCATCTTCGCCAGCGCGGCGGCATTGATTGTGTGGTGGTTCTGCGCGGTATACGGCAGCACCAGCACCAGGTGATCAACGCTGGCCAGCAACTCATCGAAACCGACGTAGCTGGCGCCGACCGCCTGCTCCTGCTCGGCAGGCAGCTGCGAACGGTTGTGGTACAGCACCTTCATGCCAAAGCCGTGGTGACCACGGCGGGCAATGGCCTGGCCGATGCGGCCCATGCCGAGAATACCCAGCGTACTGCCGTGCAGATCAGCACCAAGCATGGTGGTGAACGACCACTGCCCCCACTTGCCGTCGCGCAGCCAGCGGTCAGATTCGACGATGCGGCGGGCGGCCGCCATCAGCAGCGAGAAGCCTAGATCAGCAGTGGTTTCGGTAAGTACGTCAGGCGTATTGCTGGCAACGATGCCGGCTGCACTGATCGCAGGGATATCGAGGTTGTTATAGCCGACGCCGACGTTGGCGATCATCTTCAACGCGGGCGCATTGGCGATTTCCGCCGCGCCGATATGCTCATTGAGGGTAAGCAGCACACCGTCCATATCGGCCAGATGCGCGCTCAAACCCACACTGTCATGCGCGGTGACGTCTGTTGTGGCAACCACGTCGCAGTACGCCGCCAGCTGCGCGACGGTATCGTCGAACAGGGGCTGCGATACCCATACGCGGGGCCGACGATCAGCCATCGAGCTGACCGGGGATGCGCGGACTCATGTCGCCAACGTCGCCACACTGGCCGCGATGGCGCATGGCCTGATCCATCAGCACCAGCGCCAGCATCGCCTCGGCGATCGGTGTGGCACGGATGCCGACGCAGGGGTCGTGGCGACCAGTGGTGATGACTTCCACCGCGTTGCCGGCCGTATCCACGGTGGCACCGGGCAGGCGCAGGCTGGAGGTCGGCTTGAGCACCATCGATGCGACGATCTGCTGGCCGGTGGAAATACCACCGAGGATGCCGCCGGCGTGGTTGGACTGGAAGCCCTGCGGGGTAATCAGGTCACGGTGTTCGGTACCTTTCTGCGCGGCGCTGGCAAAACCATCGCCGATCTCCACACCCTTGACCGCATTGATGCTCATCAGCGCAGCGGCGATATCGCCATCGAGCTTTCCGTAGATCGGCTCGCCCCAACCCGGCGGCACGCCATCGGCAACCACGGTCACGCGCGCACCGACCGAATCACCGGACTTGCGCAGCGCATCCATATAGGTCTCCAGTTCTGGCACCTGATTGGCGTCGGGCCAGAAGAAGGGATTGTCTTCGACCGCGCTCCAGTCGAAACCGGCCGGGGTGATCTCGCCGAGCTGCGACAGGTAACCGCGCACGCTGACGCCGAAACGCTGCAGCAGCCACTTCTTGGCGACCACGCCGGCGGCTACGCGCATGGTGGTTTCACGCGCAGACGAACGGCCGCCACCGCGCGGGTCACGGATGCCGTATTTCTGCCAGTAGCTGTAGTCGGCATGGCCCGGACGGAACTGCTGGGCGATGTTGCTGTAGTCCTTGCTGCGCTGATCGGTGTTGCGGATCAGCAGCGCGATCGGCGTACCAGTGGTGCGGCCCTCATAGACCCCGGACAGGATCTCGACCTCATCGGCCTCACGCCGCGCCGAAGTGTGGCGGCTCTTGCCGGTGGCACGGCGCTGCAGATCGTGGGCGAATTCTTCGGGGCTGATTTCCAGACCGGGCGGACAACCATCGATCACGCAGCCGATGGCCGGCCCGTGGGATTCACCGAAGGTAGTGACGCGGAGGAGTTGTCCGAATGTATTCAATGCCGTTGTGCTCTTGCGGTTGCTCTTGCGGTTGCTCTTGCGGTTGCTCTTGCGGTTGCTCTTGCGGTTGCTTTGATGCCGTCATTCCCGCGAAGGCGGGAATCGCTCTTGCTCTTGCTCCTGATTGTGCTCTTACCTCACGCCAGCCCAGCAAAG
Source organism: Stenotrophomonas sp. STEN020 (assembly GCF_056760195.1). NCBI lineage: Bacteria > Pseudomonadati > Pseudomonadota > Gammaproteobacteria > Lysobacterales > Lysobacteraceae > Stenotrophomonas > Stenotrophomonas sp. STEN020. The sequence continues at coordinate 26,970 of NZ_JBRREI010000037.1, read as the reverse complement.
GCCGGGGCCAGAGCAAAGGCCAGAGCGATTCCCGCCTTCGCGGGAATGACGGCTTTAAAGGCTAGGGCACGAAGCCAAAGCAGAAGCCAAAACCAAAGCCAAAGCCAAAGCCAAAAACCCTACCCAACAATCTCTTCCCACAAATCCCGCCACTCGGGATTCACCTCTTCCACCAACCGCAACTTCCACTCCCGGTTCCACTTCTTCAGCTGCTTCTCGCGAAGAATCGCCGCTTCCATGCACCCGTGAAGCTCGTACCAGACCAGCTTGTCCACGTTGTAACGTTTGGTAAAACCATCAACCACATGCTGCCGGTGTTGCCAGGTCCGCGCCACCAGGTTGCTGGTGACGCCGATGTAGAGCGTGCCGTGTTTCTTCGATGCCAGAAGATAGACGGCGGGTTGTTTCATTCACTCTCGCTCAAGAGCCAGAGAGACCCCCGCCTTCGCGGGGATGACGAGCCAAAACAGGAGCAGAGCGCATCACGCCCGCGCAGCAGCCAACTCGGCGATGCGCGCATGGTGCGCACGCAGCTCAGCCGCTTCGACAGCGAAGATGCCCATCTGCCCGACCTTGAACTCGATCCAGGACATGTAGACCTCCGGCAGCAGCTTGATCAGGTGCTGCTCGGAATCGCCAACTTCGCAGATCAACAGGCCGTCTTCGGTCAGATGATCCGGCGCATCACGCAGTATCTTCAGCACAAGGTCCAGGCCGTCGTCGCCGGCGCGCAGCGCCAGGTCCGGCTCGTGCTGGTATTCCTTCGGCAGTGCGTCGGTCTCGTCATTGGTGACGTACGGCGGGTTGGTCACGATCAGGTCGTAGACGCGGCCCTGCAGGCCGGCAAACAGGTCGCTCTTGACCAGCTCCACGTTGTGGGCGAGCAGGCGCTCCTTGTTCTCCACTGCCAGCGACAGCGCGGCGTCATTGACGTCGCTGCCGTCCACCTGCCAGTTCGGGTAGTAGTGGCCCATCGCAATGGCAATGCAGCCCGAGCCGGTGCACAGGTCCAGCGCGCGGTTGACGTCACGACCGGCCAGCCACGGCTCGAAGCCGCTGAGGATCAGTTCGGCGATCGGCGAACGCGGCACCAGTGCGCGCGAGTCGCTCTTGAAGCTCAAACCCGCAAACCAGGCCTCACCGGTCAGGTAGGCTGCCGGCTGCCGCTCGTCGATGCGACGCTGGAACAGCGCCAGCACCTGCTGCCGCTCTTCCAACAGCACCCGCGCCGTGCCGTAGGCCGGGCCGAGGTCCGGCGGCAGGTGCAGGCTGTGCAGGGTCAGCTGGGTCGCCTCGTCCAGGGCATTGTCATAGCTGTGGCCGAAGGTCAGGCCAGCAGCATTGAAACGGCTTGCGCCGTAGCGGATCAGATCGACGATCGTTTGGAGTTCAGCGGCCGCTTCGGCAGTCATGGCAATACGGAAATACTTGAAAGGTCTGCGATTATAGGCACCTGGCCGGTATATTGATTGCCAAGTTGCAGCCGAAACTTCGGCAATGGCCCTCCAAAGGGGCGCAAACGCCCGCCAAACGGCCGGGGTGTACGCCCGCAATCCCCTACACTCCCGTATCCCGCCCGCGGCGGACCTCCCGTCCCGCCGCCGTATCCGAACGGAAGCCCGCGCACATGTTCAATCGAAATACCGGCATCATCCTGGCCATTGCCCTGGCCGCCGGCCTCGGCCTGCTGTTGGCGCAGAAGGTCTTCGGGCCGTCCAACAAGGGCACGGACGGCACCAGCAGCATCATTTTCTATGGCACCCCGCGCACCCTGCCGGAGTTCGACCTGGCCCAGTCCGACGGCACCCGCCTGATCCCGGGCGAGCTGCGCGGCCATTGGACCCTGGTGTTCCTGGGCTTCACCTCATGTCCGGACGTCTGCCCGACCACCCTGACCGAACTTGCCCAGGCCCAGAAGCAATGGGAAACCATCCCCGACAGCCTGCGCCCGCGCGTGGTGCTGGTGTCGGTGGACCCCGAGCGTGACACCCCGAACCGTCTGGGCGAGTACGCCCACGCCTTCCACAAGGACACCATCGCCGCCACCGCCGATGTGCCGTCGCTGGAACGCTTTGCCACCTCGCTGGGCATGGTGTTCCAGAAGGCGCCGGGCAAGCACTTCGAGCAGAACCCGGACGACTACAGCATGGACCACTCCGCCAGCATCGCCGTGCTCGACCCCCAGGGTCGGCTGGCCGGCCTGATGCGCCCCCCGTTCAACCCGCAGGCGATTGCCAGCGACCTGAAGAAGCTCACCGAGAAATCCGCACCATGAGTCTGGTTACAAGCCTCACCTACGTATTGCCGCACCGCCTGCTGTCCTCGATGGCCCGCTCGCTGGCCTATTCGCAGAACCCGCGCATCTCGCGCTGGCTGATCGACACGGTATCGAGCAAATTCAACGTCAATCTGGGCGAAGCGGCCAATCCCGACCCGCGCAGCTACCCCAGCTTCAACGCCTTCTTCACCCGCGCCCTGAAGCCGGGCGCACGCGTGGCCGCAGCTGATCCGCGCACGCTGACCATGCCGGCCGACGGCCGCATCAGCCAGCTCGGCCCGATCGAGGATGGCCGCATCTTCCAGGCCAAGGGCCAGTCGTTCACCGCCGCCGAGCTGCTCGGCGATGCGGCCGACGCGGTGCCGTTCAACAACGGCCTGTATGCCACGGTGTATCTGTCGCCGCGCGACTACCACCGCGTGCACATGCCCTGGACCGGCACCCTGCGCGAAACCGTGCATGTGCCGGGCCGCCTGTTCAGCGTCGGCACCGATGCGGTGGCCAATGTGCCGCGCCTGTTTGCCCGCAATGAACGCCTGGTCTGCCACTTCGACACCGATTTCGGCCCGATGGTGCAGGTAATGGTTGGCGCGCTGCTGGTCAGCGGCGTGGAGACGGTGTGGAGCGGTGAAGAAATTCCTGCCTACGGTGACCGCATCACCCGCAAGGACTGGCGTGGCAAGGGCATCACCCTAGAGCGCTTCGCCGAGATGGCACGCTTCAATTACGGCTCGACCGTGATCGTGCTGCTGCCGCCCGGCGTTGCCGACTTTGATCCCTCGCTGACGGCCGAGAGCCCGGTGCAGCTGGGCCAGGCGCTGGCAAAGCTGCGCTGACAGCCGCGCATTCGTTTGTAGGAGCGGCGTAAGCCGCGAAGCTGGGATAGCTGCAGCTATCCCAGTTTCTGCAATCTGACGATCCACCTGCTTCGCGGCTTACGCCGCTCCCACAAAAGCAGTGCGGGTACATACAAGAAGGGCGCCTCTCGGCGCCCTTTCTGCATCAACGACCGCAGCCTTCCAGCTTCAGGTTTTGCCCGGGCTTGAGTGCATAGGCGGGTGCGCGCAGGCCATTTGCACGCGCCAGCGCCGGCACTTCGCATTGGAAGCGGTTGGCAATGGCGCCCAAGGTGTCGCCCCGGGCGACCTTGTAACTGCGCGCCGCACGACGTGCGGGTGCCGCCGGGCGTGGTACCGGTGCGACAACAGGTGCCGCGGCCTGCGCTGCCTGCATTGCCTGCACATCACCTACCGCAACGCTACCGGTAACCGTCGCCGACGGCCGCTTGATGGCAGCATTCAAATCCGCCGTGATCAGCGCGCGCGCCAGATCCGCACGCGGACCGCTGACGCAGTAGCGGTTGTACAGGCCAGCAATGCGTGCGGTGGCATTGATGGTGGTACCACCCGGAATCCAACCATCCGCCTCGTAACGCGGATTGAGGTTACGCAGCGCGCGCATGTAGCCGTCACGGGTACCGGTGCTACCCAGGCAGATGGTCAGCTCGTAAATGGTGGTGGACTTGGCCAGGCGGATCGTGGCCGGCTGCGCATTGAGCTTGGGGAACTCGACGCCGTACTGCTGCGGGTGCAGGAAGATCCACGCCGCGGCGATCACCATCGGCACGTAATCCTTGGTCTCGCCCGGGAACTGGTTGTATGAGGTATCGGTCCAGAAGCTCTGGCCGCCGGTTTCGCGGTAAATACGCGCGGCACGGCCTTCACCGCCGTTATAGGCGGCCAGGGCGTACTCGATGTTCTTGTTGAGCCCGCGCATGCGCTCATTCATGTAATCGGCGCTGGCACTGGCGGCGCTGCGCGGATCAAAGCGGGTATCGAAGCCGGTGCCATCCGGGCCCAGCCCGAAACGACGGCCGGTGGCCGGCATGAACTGCATCAGGCCGGCAGCGCCGACGCGCGAGGAGGCATGCACACGGCCATTGGACTCCTTGGCCATGATGCCGAACAGCAATGCCTCGGGCAGGCCATCCTTCTCCCACTCCGGCCACATGACACCGCGCAGGTTCATGTAGTTCTCGTAGCTGGTCAGCAGCGAGGGCCGCATATCGGTAAGCCAGCGGCGGATGCCGGCCTGGATCGCCGGGTTGTACTCGACCATGTCGTCGAAGGCATGGCGGTGATCGTTGAGCAGGGCCGCCGCGCGGGCTGCCTCGGGCACATCGGCCACCAACGGCGCGATATGGTCCGGATCGGCCTCCAACGGGCCGCCGTCCTCGCTCTCAGCCTCACCGCTGCCATCTGCCCGCTGCTTGAGCAGGCGCTTGTAGGTAGCCAGCAGATTGCTGACCTGGCAGCCCTTCTGCGCGATGCAAGCGCTGATCACGTCTTCCATGTCTTCCAGCGCGGCGTCGCCCTCGGTCGTGCCCTTGGGGTCGGCATTGGCAACCAGCACCAAGGCATCGCTGTAACGCTTCTCGGCCGCCGTCATCCGCGCCTCGATGGCATCGACCTTGACCTTGTCGCGGGCGGAGATCGCCTGTGCGGCCGGAACCACGGTCAACAACGAGGTCGCCAGCAACAGCGACCAACGACGAGCAGATAACAGGGATACGGGCATCAGCAGCACTGCATGACAAAGGTGAGGCAGGGTAGCTGGCAGACAGACCCGGGGGCAACATTGCCACCGCAGCGATACAGTCGGCCGTTAGAATCCTTCCTTCATTCACCAATGAGTGCCTCCATGGACCCGATCCTGCTCGGCAAAGGCGTCACCGACGACATCGCCGTCACCCTGCTCCCGCGCTTCGGCAACCGCCACGGCCTGGTGGCCGGCGCCACCGGTACCGGCAAGACGGTGACCTTGATGACGCTGGCCGAGGGTTTCTCGCGCTTGGGTGTGCCGGTGTTCATGGCCGATGTAAAGGGCGACGTAGCCGGCCTGGCAGTTGCTGGCGAAGGCGGCGAGAAGCTGGCCCAGCGCGCCGCCGAGATCGGCGTCGACGGCTTTGCGCCGGCCGCCAGCCCGGTGGTGTTCTGGGACCTGTATGGCAAGCTCGGCCATCCGGTGCGTACCACGGTCAGCGAGATGGGCCCTACCCTGCTCGCACGCATCCTCGAACTCAACGACACCCAGTCCGGCGTGCTCGATATCGTGTTCAAGCTGGCCGACGACCGCGGTCTGCTGCTGCTGGACCTGGATGACCTGCGCGCCCTGCTCGGCCTGGTCGCCGAAGAGCGCAAGGACATCTCCACCGAATATGGCCTGGTCAGCGCGCAGTCGGTGGCGGCCATCCAGCGTTCACTACTGCGCCTGTCACAGGACGGCGGCGAAGCCTTCTTCGGCGAGCCGGCACTGGAACTGGCCGACATCATGCGGGTCAACCACGATGGTCGCGGCGTGATCGGCATCCTTGCCGCCGCCCAACTGATCCTCAAGCCGCGCCTGTACTCCACCTTCCTGCTGTGGCTGCTGTCCGAGCTGTTCGAGCAGCTGCCGGAAGTAGGCGATCTGGACAAGCCCAAGCTGGTCTTCATCTTCGACGAAGCCCACCTGTTGTTCGACGATGCACCGCCAGCACTGGTGCAGCGCATCGAACAGGTGGTGCGCTTGATCCGCTCCAAGGGCGTGGGCGTGTATTTCTGCTCGCAGTTCCCGGACGACGTGCCAGGCAACATCCTCGGCCAGCTCGGCAACCGCGTGCAGCACGCGCTGCGCGCCTTCACCCCGCGCGACCAGAAGGCGGTCAAGACGGCGGCTGAAACCTTCGTGCAGAACCCCAAGCTCGACGTGGTCGCCACGCTGTCACAGCTGGGCACCGGTGAAGCACTGGTCTCCACGCTGCAGGACAGGGGCATTCCCTCGCCGGTGCAGAAGACCTTGGTCGCGCCGCCGCGTTGCCGGATGGGCTCGATCACCGATGCCGAGCGCGCCCAGGTACGCGCCGGCAGCCCTGTCGGCACCCGCTATGACACCGCCATCAACCGCGAATCCGCGGCCGAGATGCTGGCGAAGCGCGCGGAGAAAGCAGTTGAACAGGCGCAGGCACCTGTCGCCCGCACCCGCCAACAGGACGAAGAACAGGAAGGCGGTTTCGGCCAGAGCATCAAGGACGCCATCTTCGGCACCAAGCGTCGCCAGGGCATGATCGAGACAATGGCCAAGCAGACCACCCGCACTGTCGGCACCAAGTTGGGCAATCAGATTGTGCGCGGCATTCTGGGCAGCATTTTTGGCGGCAAACGCTGAGTGCCAAACCGGGCCGGCCCATTGCCGGCCCGCTATCGCAGCAGCCACAATCAGCCCCTGACTCCCGGGGAAACGTCATGGAAGACAGCAAGCGCAGCGCAAACGCGCAACCTCCAAAAGCATTCTGGCAACGACTGCCTGCGATCACGCTCTATCCTGTGCGTGGTCCGGCACTGTATTCGCTGATCGCACTCACGCTATGCACCTTGCTGACCTGGCTGCCAGCCATTGGTTGGTTGCTTGGCATCGTCACCTGGGTGGCGATCTACCGCTACGCCTTCGAAATCCTGCGCGAAACCGCAAACGGGCGCATGACCTCGCCGGAGAACACCCTCAACAGCAGCGATGGCACCGTCATCCGGCTATTGGGGTTGATGATACTGATGGGTATCTTCGTGGTGACGGTGGCGATCTTCACCGGCCCCGTGATCGGCCTGCTGACACTCGGAGCGGTGGTCCTGCTGCAACCTGGATGCGTGATCTCGCTGGCGATGGATGGCAGCCTGCGCCACGCCGCCAATCCAGTCACTTCGATCACCATCGCCCTCCGCATCGGCTGGCCCTACCTGGCCGCCTTCCTGCTGCTGTTCGTCATCCAGGCCAGCGCATTGACCGCTGGCCAATGGCTGCACGGCTTCATGCCGCCCATCATTGGTGAGCTGGTGCTCAGTTTCTTCAGCATCTGGGGCTTGTTCAGCGCCTTCCATCTGCTCGGCTATCTGGTCTACCAATACCACGATGCGCTGGGCTTCGAACCGGAAGCTGGGCACGACGCCTTTGCACGGCATGACCCGGACCAGAAACTGCTGGATGAGGCCGAGCACTTCGTCCGCGAAGGACAGCTGGATGCCGCGCTGGACGCCCTGCGCGGCTCGGTACGCTCGCGTGCGGTCAGCCTGCCGGTGCATGAGTTGTACCAGCGCCTGCTTCGTCGCAAGGGCGCATCAGATGCTTTGCGCGAGCATGCCCGCCAGTACATCAACCGCCTGCTGATCGAGAAGCAGGAGCGCGAGGCGATGAACGTGTTGCGTGACATGCTCGAGGTCGACCCGGACTTTACCCCTGCCGAGCCGCAGCAGGCAGCGCATCTAGCCGAACGAGCGCACCTCAGCGGCCAGCTGCAACTGCAGATGGACACCTTGCGCTCGATGTTCAAGGCATGGCCGCGCGCACCGGAGGCACCGCAATGGGCCCTGCAGGCCGCCTTGTTGCTGGGCGAACGCTACAACCGCGACGCCGAAGCACTGCAACTGATCGACCAGGCGCTGCAGCGCTGCGAAGACGAGGAGCAACGCCGCAAGCTCGAGGCAGCCAAGACCGCATTGCAGGTCAGCTCAACCTGAAAGCAACTGCGACAGATCGCTTAGTCGTTCTCCAACAGGAACCGAGCCTTGCCAGCTTGTGGCGTGGCCGAAAAGCGCTGCTGCAGCAGCTCCAGCAAACGCTTTCGTTGTGCATGGGCATTGGCCTCGCCGTGTCGCAAGGCCAGCCGTAGCCAACCCTGCGCCTGCATCTCAGCGGGCAACTGAATGGCCTGTTCCCATACTGCTTCAGCCTCCTGCAGCCAGCCGGCCTTGAGGCAGCGTTCGAATGCGAGCAGGGCAAGCTCGGCGACTCCGCCATCGGCCAGCAGCTGTTTCACAATGCCTTGCTGCGCGGCAAGCGCGGCCGCATCATCCGCATCCAGCCGCAATACATCGGCAGCACGCGCCCGCATCTCGTCGCGCTTGCCGGCGTTGGCAGCCACCCGATAGCGCGCCAGCGCAATATCCAGCCGTTGTGGTTGTTCGGCGGCCAACTCGCTCAGTACGCGTTCGGCAGCCCCGTTTTCAAGACGGCCCATGTAGTGCTGAGCCTGCTCCCAACGCTGATCGTTGACCGACACTTCGGTGTCGTCAGCCATGTAGTCTTGGCGGGTCTGCCGGGTCAACACCAGCACGCCACCCAGCAGCGCACCGCAGATCAGACCACCAGCGTGCGCGTCGAAGCCAATACCAGCTTCATCATTGGTCAGCAGGTTGAACACCTCCCAGCCCAACCACAGCGGCAACAGCCAGATGGCCGGCGCGCGCACGTAGTCGAAGATCACTCCGAACCAGTAGAAGAAGCGCACCGGACGCATCCCCCAAACCACGCAGAACGCTCCCATCACCGCTGCGATCGCACCGGATGCGCCGAGCCCACCGCCGACTTCACCCCAGCGCCACAACACGCTGGCGACGCTGGAGCCCACCGCCCCCAACAGGTACAGGCCCAGAAAGCGCCAGCCGCCGAGCGCGCCTTCCAGCAGCAAGCCCAACACCACCAGGAACAGCATGTTGCCAAGCAGATGCATCACGCTGCCGTGCAGGAAGGCAGCTGACAGCAATCGCCGCGGCGACCATTCCGAACTGCGCAGGATATGGCGCAGGGTGAATACCTGATCCAGCTGCGTTTGGTACTCGCGCCGCAGCGGTGCCCAGGCGGCCCGCTGGTCTTCCGACTCAAACAAGCCGCCCTCCTCCAGCGCCTGCTGGAACGCAACATCACTCAAGGTCGCCATGCCAACGTAGCCGCCCCGCTGCTCTGCTGGAATTGATCCCAGTTCGGCCAAGGCATCACCGTGCGCAGTCAAACGCAGATGCTTCTCGTAGGCGGGCAGCTCGTATTCGGCCAACCCGGACTGCTGGTACCAGTCCTGCGCCGCCTGCACCTTCTGCTCATCATCAGCCTGCCAGGCGAAAAACACGTAGACATTGATCAGCACCAGCAACACGGTTACCAGGGGCAGCGTGCTCAGGTTGAGCGGTTTGTGCAGCGGCAGGATCAACATCGACCAGACTTCCTTGTCAGAGAACGCAAAGCTTCAGCCATGGATTGGCCTTGCGCAAGCCAGCCCGGCTACCATGCCGGCATCCACGCAATACCTGACCGCAATGAGCCGTTGGCGCCCCCCTGCAGAAAAAAGTACCGCCCTGATCACCCCCCAGGGCCATGCCCGGCTCAAGGCCGAGCTGGATGAGCTGTGGCGGCAGCGTCGACCGGAGGTGGTCAAGGCGTTGGCAGCCGCCGCCGCTGAAGGTGATCGCTCGGAGAACGCCGAATACACCTACCGCAAGAAGCAGCTGGGCGAGATCGACCGCCGCGTGCGTTACCTGAGCAAACGACTGGAAGCCCTGCGCGTTGTCGACACCACGCCGAGCGATCCGGAAGCGGTATTCTTCGGCGCGACGGTGGAGCTGGAGAACGTCGATTCCGGCCAGACCGTTGTCTACCGGATCGTCGGCCCCGATGAAACCGACGCACCGGCCGGCTGGATCAGTATCGACTCACCACTGGCGCGGGCATTGCTGAAAAAGCGCATCGACGACGAGTTCGTCGTGGAGTTGCCCAGCGGGTTGACCCGCTTCGCCATTATCGACGTCAGCTACGGCTGACGCTGAGCGGCGCCGGATAGAGGCGTCCTTCGCGTAGCGGACGGAAGTAATCGGTCGATTGATAGAAGGCCGCGTTTTGAGGCGCATGCCAGCCGGGGATGCCGGCCAGCGGTAGTGGCCGTAGCTCGGCGGGGTCCGCAAGTAAGTTGGCGTCTTCGATCGCTGCCGCCACTGCGGCAACGCAGGCCACGTCATCATCGCCAACGACGACCAAACACTTTCCAACCAGCAGCCGCTCGGGCAGCAAAGCCTGCTCCATCAGCGCATGGCCAACTAGCGCGCAGACTGCGATGTCACCTTCGCGCCATTGCGCCGGTTTGAACAGCGCCGACCAATCGTGCCGGTCCCATGCCGACAGCAGGCTCGCATCGCGAACACGCACGATCACTCCGGTTTCATCGAACTGGGTCAATGCGGCCTGCGCGCGATTGCGCTGGCTTGGCCCCATCGCTGCGATATGCCGGCACTGCTGCGCATTGAGCGCCTGCTTGATCGCAGGGTAGCGCGCCCACACCAGCGCGTTGAACAGGTCGTGCCAGTTCTGCTCGCGGGTGGCGATGCCACCCTGTGCAATGCGCTGTTCGTAGTGCAGGCCGTCGCCAAGCAGGACATCATCCTGAGCAACGAATTGCTTTCCCTGCACTGGCAACTGTGCATTGAGTACATCGGTGCCCGGCCAATCGGCAGCACGCAGCAACGCGGCAAAATCGCTGAAATCCGCGAACAGCGGATGGTCAAAAACGCACAGATCAACATGCCCGCGCAACGGCGCTACAAAACGACGCCGGCCAGTACCGGCATCGTCTGCGGCAGGTGCTGCGGTCACAGCACCTTGATATCGAACGCTGCGGCCTTGGTTTCGATCAGCGCGTCGCCGAACAGATCGTGCTCGTCGCTGTCGGTGATCTCGACGTTGACGAAGTCGCCGACGCGCAGCTTGGCTTCAACAGCATTCTGGATATGCACGAGACCATCGATTTCCGGCGCATCGGCCTTGGAGCGAGCCACGGCGATGCCGTCTTCGATTCCATCTACCAAGCACTGCTGCACGCTGCCGATCTTGGCTTCGAGCTTGGCGGCGGAAATGGCAGCCTGCTTTTCCATGAAACGGGCCAGGCGCTCCTGCTTCACTTCTTCCGGCACCGGATCCGGCAACTCGTTTGCCGTTGCACCTTCCACCGGCGAGTAGGCGAAAGCGCCAACGCGATCGAGCTGGGCGGTATCAAGGAAGTCCAGCAGCTGCTCGAACTCGGCATCGGTCTCACCTGGGAAGCCGACGATGAAGGTCGAACGCACGGTGATCTCCGGCGCGATCTCGCGCCAGCGCAGCACCCGCTCCAGGGTCTTGTCGACCGCACCCGGACGCTTCATCAGCTTGAGGATGCGCGGGCTTGCGTGCTGGAACGGAATGTCCAGGTACGGCAGGATCTTGCCCTCGGCCATCAGCGGCACCACATCGTCGACGTGCGGGTACGGATAGACGTAGTGCAGTCGGGTCCAAGCATCGAGCTCGGACAGGCCTTCGCACAGCGCCTTCATGCGCGTGGCGTATTCCTTGCCGCGCCAGGTGCCCGGCGCGTACTTGCGGTCCACGCCATAGGCCGAGGTGTCCTGCGACACCACCAGCAGCTCGCGCACACCGCCCTTGACCAGACGTTCGGCCTCACGCAGCACCTCGTCGACCGGGCGCGAGACCAGATCGCCACGCATCGAGGGAATGATGCAGAAGCTGCAACGGTGGTTGCAGCCTTCGGAAATCTTCAGGTAGGCGTAGTGACGCGGGGTCAGCTTGATGCCGTAGTCCGGCACCAGATCGACGAACGGGTCGTGCTTGGGCGGCAGTGCGGCATGCACCGCTTCCATCACCGTGGTGTAGTCCTGCGGGCCGGACACCGACAGCACGTCCGGGTAATGCTCGCGGATCATGTCGCCCTTCTTGCCCAGGCAGCCGGTGACAATGACCTTGCCGTTCTCGTTCATCGCCTCGCCGATCGCGTCCAGCGATTCGGCCACGGCCGAGTCAATGAAGCCGCAGGTATTGACCACCACCACGTCGGCCGAGTCGTAGGACGGCACGATGCTATAGCCCTCCACCCGCAGCTGGGTGAGGATGCGCTCGGAATCGACGAGGGCCTTCGGGCAGCCAAGGCTGACGAAGCCGACTTTGGGGTTCAGCTGGGACATGATCTGGAAATCCTGGGGCCGGGCCGGAATGGCAGCGAGGCCGGAAAGCCGGGCAGTATACCGGGCCGAAGGCGCGGCGCCCTGCGGCTGGCTTAATACGTGAGAGAGCTGATAATCAGTCTCATCGCGGGAATGACTGACTAGAGCCCCTCTCCCGCGAGCGGGAGAGGGGTTGGGGTGAGGGGAAGCTTCTAGCAAGCAGACCCCGCTCTAAAAGCTCCCCTCATCCGCCCCTTCGGGGCACCTTCTCCCGCAGGCGGGAGAAGGAACTCCGCCTTTCGCCCCTTACCCCGGAGCCCCTCATGTCTCAGTGGATCACCCTCCCCACCCCACTCGGCCCGGTCCGCGCCTGGCAGGCCCTACCCTCCGGCAGCCCACGCGCCGGCCTGGTGGTCATACAGGAAATCTTCGGCGCCAATGCGCATATCCGCCATGTGGCCGAACAGTACGCCGCCGAGGGCTACGCGGTGCTGGCGCCATCCTTCTTCGACCTGATCGAGCCGGACCTGCAGCTGGACTATGACGCTGCGGGCGTCAGCCGCGGCAAAGCGCTGGTGGATGAGCTCGGCGTGGAGCGCGCCGTGGCCGTGGTCGAAGCCGCCGCTGCCACGTTGGCGCCATACGGCAAGGTCGGCACGGTCGGCTATTGCTGGGGCGGCAGCATCGCCCTGTTGGCCGCGCAACGGCTGGGCCTGCCCTCGTCCAGTTACTACGGCGCGCGCAATGTGCCGTTCCTGGATACAGCGTTCAAAGCCCCGGCGATCTTCCACTTTGGCGACCAGGACGCTTCGATCCCGGCCGCCGCCGTTGCAGCGCACCGTGAAAAGCAACCCGACTTGCCTGTATATGTCTATCCAGCCGACCACGCCTTCAACCGCGAGGTCGGCATGCACTACCACCCAGCCAGCGCCGACCTGGCGCGCGAACGCACCTTGGCCTTCTTCAGCGAGAACCTGCGATGACCGAAGTTGTGACGTCCGATTTCATACTTGATACCCGCCTTGCCGCCGACAGCGTATTGATCGCCGATGGCCCCCTGTCGCAGATCCGCCTGATGAACGACGACCGCTTCCCGTGGGTCGTGCTGGTGCCGCGCGTACCCAACGCCAGCGAGTGGATCGATCTGGACGGCGCCCAACAGCGCCTGCTGCTGGCCGAGATCAACCAGATCTCCCAGCACCTCAAGCACAAGCCGAATGTCAGCAAGATCAACATCGGCGCCCTCGGCAACATTGTGCGCCAGCTGCATGTGCACCTGATCGGCCGCAACGAGAACGACGCCGCATGGCCGGGCCCGGTCTGGGGCAGCGGCAAGGCACAGCGCTTCGACCCGGAGGTACTGGCCCAACGTGTCGAAATCTGGCGCCAGCGGCTACGATAAGCCCCTTCCCCCTTTACGGACTCCGCAAGCCGATGCGCTCCAATCTGATCGCCGCCCTGATCCTGATCATCGTTGGCCTGTTCTTCCTGGCCAAGAACCTCGGCTGGATCAACGGCAACATCGGCACCATGCTCGCCACCTGGTGGCCCGCCATCCTGGTCGCCGTCGGTATCGGCATGCTGTTCGGACGCGGCAAATAAGCCGCTTCGACAGGTTATGAATAATGAAAAAGGCGCCTGACGGCGCCTTTTTCATTTCAGCCCAAACCGCACTCAGGTGCGCGGCAGGGTAACGCCGGTCTGGCCCTGGTACTTGCCGCCACGGTCCTTGTACGAGGTCTCGCAGATGTCGTCCTTGTCGGCCTGGAAGAACAGCATCTGCGCCACACCTTCGTTGGCATAGATGCGTGCCGGCAACGGCGTGGTGTTGGAGAACTCCAGGGTCACGTGGCCTTCCCACTCCGGTTCCAGCGGAGTGACGTTGACGATGATGCCGCAGCGCGCATAGGTGCTCTTGCCCAGGCACACCACCAGCGTGTCGCGCGGGATGCGGAAGAACTCCACCGTGCGTGCCAGCGCGAACGAATTCGGCGGGATGATGCATTCATCGGCCTCAATGTCGACAAAGCTCTTCGGGTCGAAGTGCTTGGGGTCGACGATGGTCGAGTTGATGTTGGTGAACACCTTGAACTCACGCGAGCAACGCACGTCGTAGCCATAGCTGGAGGTGCCGTAGCTGACGATGCGCTGGCCATCCACCTGCTTGACCTGACCGGCTTCGTACGGCGCGATCATGCCGTGCTGCTCGGACATTTGGCGGATCCAACGGTCGCTCTTGATGCTCATTCAATGATCCTGTTCACGTTGTGCCGCAGCATGCCTGCGGCCGGGGGTGGTCGATTCTAGCCTAGAGCCGACCAGGAGCCGGCAAGCAATCGCCTGCCAGCAACTTCTGCACACTCTCTATGTATGTGGAAGGCCCGCAGAACGGACCTTCGCTGTTGCCAATCGGGCGGCAGCCTCAGATCAGCGAGGACAGGATCGGAATACTGGCGCGCGGACGCTTGGCCAATTCCTCAGCCAAGCGCTGCGCCGCCGCCATATACGCCTTGGCCGCCGCCGACTCGGGCTGCGCAACCACGATCGGCGCCCCCGCATCGCCCTGCTCGCGGATGCCAATATCCAGCGGCAGTGAGCCCAGCAACGGCACCCCGTACTGCTCAGCCATGCGCTGGCCACCGCCCTCGCCGAACAGATGCTCGACGTGGCCACAGTTGCTACAGGTATGCACGGCCATGTTTTCGATGATGCCGAGCACCGGAACCTCGACCTTTTCGAACATATTCAATGCCTTGCGCGCATCCAGCGTGGCGATGTCCTGCGGCGTGGTGACGATCACCGCCCCAGCCACCGGGATCTTCTGCGACAGCGTCAACTGGATATCACCAGTGCCCGGCGGCAGATCGATCAGCAGGAAATCCAGGTCGCCCCACAGCGTGTCGTTGAACAGCTGGGTCAGCGCGGAAGTGGCCATCGGTCCACGCCAGATCATCGGGGAGTCGGGCTCGATCAGGAAACCGATCGACATCGCCTCGACCCCGAACGCCCGCAGCGGCTCGATGGACTTGTTGTCCGGGCTCTCCGGCCGGCCGCTCAGGCCCAACATGGCCGGCACGCTGGGGCCGTAGATATCGGCATCCAGTACCCCAACCTTGGCGCCCAGCGCTTTCAGCGCCAAGGCCAGATTCACCGCCGTGGTGGACTTGCCCACCCCGCCCTTGCCCGAACCGACCGCAATGACATTGCGGATACGCGGATGGGGGGAAAGCCCTTTTTGCACACGGTGGGTGGCTGGACGGGACTGATCGTAAAGCTGCATGACGTGAAGGATTCAAAAGAGTTGGCCGAGATAGTGCCACACCCAACTTTCGCTGCAAAAACAATGTGCCAACACGTAAAGACAAACCGCAGCATTGACGAAAATACAGGGTTCATTCATCTTCAGCATAAATGTGCCACGACTCGGCACATACGCCATAGCCAAGGACGTCACATCGATGAAACCACTCAAGTGCGCCAAGTTTGCCCTCGCAGCCAGCATCGCGCTGGCTGCAACAACCGCTCAAGCTGCCCCAACCCCCTTGCCAACGGAGAGCTTCGCGAAGATACCCGCAATTCAGTCTGTGACGATGAGCGCCGATGGTAAGAGGCTCGTCGCCATCATCGCCGCGCCAGGCAGCAACAATGGCGATACCGCACTGGCCAACTGGGACATGGACAAGCTCGGCAGTGGCCCCACCTCAATCACCCCTTCGGGTGATCGAATGAAATTCATTGCCGCCAGCGCACTCAAGGCAGGAAAGACGCTGGTCATTGGCCGCCAGGAATTCACCGGACAGCTATCAGGCTGTGGCGAGGGCAATTCCACTGGCGCCACAAAGACCTTCCTGACAAAGGCCTATCTGACGGACCCAAGCCAAGCAAAGTTCGATGAAGCTTTCGCCGACAACACCCGCAAGCTCGGGGTCAGCGAGCAGACACAGCGCTGCTTGGAATTGGCCGGCTCTGCATCACTGGTTCACTCGCTCCCGCTTGATCCTGACAAAGTCATCATCTCGCAGATGAATGAGCTGACTTTGTCGGCAAACTACTATCTGTTCAATCTGGTCACAGGAAAGACCGAACTACTGTTCCGCGGCGGAACCCGTGCTGCACCAGGCCTCTTTCATCCCCGGAACGGCGAACTTCTGACCCGAAGCCAGATCGAGCCCCTGGGATCGAACGACTACGAGCAGCAGATCCTAATCAAGAACAAGGGCAACGGGCAGTTCGACAAGCACGACGCCCTTACAACCAAGCTCAGCGACCGCTACACCATGGAAGTAGCCGGAATCGATGACACCACGGGCAAGCTTTACATTCTGACTGACAAGTTCTCTGACCAGGTTCAGGCGTGGCAATACGACCCTGCGACCAAGACCTTTGACAAGGAGCCGCTGGCAGCCCACCCGCAGTATCCGATCGGCAGCCTGATCCTCGGCACGCGCCCAAGCAATTTCAATCAGGTTCTCGGTTTTTACGTAGACGGTCCGCGCCGCGAGGCCATTTACGTCGACCCACAGATGAAGGCACTGAGCGACAGCCTGAAGCAGGCCTACCCAGGACAGTACGTCGCCATTACCGGCTATAACGACGACCTGTCCAGAGTGCTCTACACCACCAGCAGCGCAAGCAAACCGACCTCCTACTTTGTCCTCACCGACAAGAAGAACGTCACCCAACTGGGTAGCGAACGCCCCTGGATGGACAGCAATCAGATCGGCGAACAGCGCTGGATCACCTACACAGCGCGCGACGGCCGCAAGATCCCAGCGATTCTTGACCTGCCAGCAGGCTGGAAGGAAGGCGATACCGCACTGCCCGCACTCGTGCACCCGCACGGCGGTCCATGGGCACGTGACTACACAGGCTGGGACGCATCCGGCTGGGTCCCATACTTCACATCCCGCGGCTACGCGGTAGTTCGCCCGCAGTACCGCGGCAGCACCGGTTTCGGCCGCGACCATTGGATTGCAGGCGACAAGCAGTGGGGCCTGACCATGCAGGACGACAACGATGATGCCGCCGCCTGGCTTGTTTCCCAGGGAATTGCGGCAAAGGACCGCATTGCCATCTTTGGGTACTCATATGGCGGTTTTGCCGCCGCAGCAGCCACAGTTCGCAACCCCTCACCGTTCCAGTGCGCCATTGCAGGCGCCCCGGTGACCGACCTGGCTCGCCTGGGCGTTTCGTGGAGCGAAAACCGCCTCCAACGCATCCTCCAGGGACAGACCGTCAAGGGCATGGACCCCATGCAGCATACCGCCAACGCCAACATCCCAGTCCTGCTCTACGTGGGTGATCGCGACGTCCGCACCCCTGCATTCCATGCCCGCGGCTTCTACAACGCAGTCCAAGGCAAGGTTGCAGCCAAGTTCGAACTGATCCCGGACATGCCCCACAGCATGCCGTGGTACCCCCGACACTACCAGGCGACGCTCCCGCTGATGGAAAGCTTCCTGCGCAGTGACTGTGGCCCGAACGGACTTTGACCCCCCGCTCAGCCCTTCGCCCCGCGAAGGGCTGAACAGGCCTACAACAAAAATAGTTACAAATGTTTGATATTCACCTTGCATTTACATTATTTGCTACCTAGACTCGGTTAACCGAAACATAACAAGACGGGGAAAAAGCAGTATGCGCAAAGAAAACGGACACACTTCGCCAATTCGCCTGCCTCTGACACTTGCAGTTCTGGCCTGCCTCCAGGCGGCTCCCGCCTTCGCACAAGAAGCGGTCGCCTCGGAGGGTGAAAAGTCAAGCCAGCAGCAGACGAAGGCCGGGGCAACTGACCTTGACAAGGTAACCGTCACCGGATCTCTGCTCCGCCGCGCTGACTACGACACGATTTCCCCCGTCTTTACCATCGACACCGAAACCAACACGGCACAGGGCCAGGTCAACGTTGGTGAATTCCTGCAGAAATCCGCCATCGGCGCAGCCGAAACACAGATCACCCACCAGTTTGGTGGTTTCGTGGTTGATGGCGGTACTGGCGTACAGACCTTCTCGCTGCGTGGACTTGGCGCCAATCGCACCTTGGTACTGCTCGACGGCCAGCGTCCTGGCCCGGCAGGCACCCGCGGCGCAGTGGGCGCGTTCGACCTGAACGTCATCCCGACTGCCATCCTTCAGCGTGCTGAGATTGTGAAAGACGGCTCGTCTTCGATCTACGGCTCCGACGCTGTCGCTGGCGTGGTCAACCTGATCACCAAGAAGAATTTCGAGCGTCCTGAACTGACCGTCACCTCCCGCATCCCGCAGCACGGTGGCGGTGAAGTTTTTGCTGCCTCGCTGGCCAACGGCTGGAACTTCGAAAAGGGCAGCGTCGTCGCTGCCGTCGAGTGGTACCGCCACAACGAACTGACCCGCGGTGAGCGAGACTTCCTCAACTGCTCGGAAGATCTGGTCAAGGATGCGGACGGCAACCGTATCGACCGCACGGATGCCTCGATCTACGGCCCGCGCCCGTTCTGTCTCAACATGCAACACAACTACATCGCGGAATACGGCACCGCGAAGGTCTGGGTGCCTACGAAAGACGGCAGCACAAACGGTCCGTTTGCTGGCTATGCTCCAAGACAGGACAAGACCTACGCAAACGGAAGCACCCAGGCCTATACGCAAATCCCATCCAACTTCAATCGTTGGGGTGAAGCCCATATCATCAACCGCCAGGAGCGTAAGTCCGCTTACGTGGCCGCTGATTTCGGCTTCGATTCGTTCAACTGGAAGAGCCAGTTCCTCTACAACCAGCGTGACACTGAAAACTTCAGTTGGCGTCAGTTCTTCCCCATCCTGGAAGCACCGGGCACCGTGAACGGAATGGCCCAGCCCGTCATGCCGTTCAAATCCATCACCCAGGTCCAGGTGGACTATTACTATCTGGCCAACAAGCTCGATGGTCTGTTTGCCGGTACAGACTCCTGGGGCTGGGAAGTCAATGCGAACTACAGCCGCTCTAGCGGTACCTATCGCAACCTGGGGATTGACACTCGCCTGACTGGCGACCTCGGCTATGACAATAGTGGTACTCCCGCCGCGAATTTCTTTGACCCGGGCTATCTGAGTGGCGCCAAGGTTGATGAGCTCGTTGACATCCTCGGCATCTGGCACACAGGCAAGACCACCTATGACCAGGCCACCGTCAATGCCGTTTTCAGCGGTGAATTGTTCGACATGCCAGCAGGTGCTGTGGGATTGGCTGCCGGCCTGGAGTACCGCTATTACAAGATTGACGATCAACCGAGCCAGGTCTCGCGCGATGGGTTCATCTGGGGTTCTTCCAGCGCCGATGTCACCAAGGGCGATGACAAGGTCAAGGAAGCCTTTGTGGAACTTGAGGTGCCGCTGCTCAAGGGCATTACAGGCATCGAATCGCTGACCGCCAATGCTTCCGGCCGTATATTCCAGTACGACTCGGTCGACGGATCGGACAGCGTGTGGAAGGTCGGCCTTAGCTGGCAGATCAATTCCGCATTCCGCGTTCGCGGCACCTTGGGCACCTCATATCGCGCCCCGGGCTTGTATGAGCTGTACCTTGGCAACCAGACCGGGTTCCTGCCACAGACGTCGATCGACCCTTGCATCCGCTGGGGCGAAAAGAGCAATGACCAATTGGCGGCAAACTGCGGCTCCTTGGGTATTGCTCCCGACTACCCAGGCAATGGCTCCAGCGCAACGGTCTATACCAGTGGTGGTGCAGGCCTACTGAAGCCGGAAACCTCGCGCGCCAAGAGCGTCGGCTTGGTCTTCACGCCATCGTTTGCAAATCTGAATGTGGCAATTGACTACTTCGACTATGAAGTCAATGACCAGATTGCCTCACTGGATGCGAGTGACATCGTCGGTGGCTGCTACGGCTCCACGTCGTTCCCGAACAGGTTCTGCGACCTGATGACCCGCAACCCTTCCACTGATCCGAATGAACCTTTCCGGATTACCGAAGTGCATGCGCAGTACATCAACATCAATAAGCAGCGCACCCGTGGCTGGGACATGACGGCAAACTGGGAACACGAGTTCGGTTTCGGCAAGTTCACCGTGGATACCCAGGTCACCTACACACTGGAAGACGTGATGCAGTTGTTCGACAGCGCGGAGGCCAGCGGCCTGAGCAATTCGGACCAGCTGGGCTTCATTGGCCGTCCGGATCTGGTCGCCAATCTGGGGCTGACCTTCAAGCGTGGTGACTGGAGCTTCAACTGGCTGACCTCGTACATCGGTGAAACCAAGAACAAGGACCTGTCGGAAAAGTTCACCTATCTCGGCCGTCCGAACTCCTACCGCGACATCACTGCTGACGCTCGCTACTACCACACTGCTTCGATGACGTATGACCAGTCGGATTGGCAGATTCTGGTTGGCGTCGCCAACGTCTTCGATGCCAAGCCGGCATCGATCTCGACCGGCGCCGGTACGCGTTACGGCAATGTGCCTGCCTTCGCAACGCAGTACGACTACTACGGCCGCACCCCGTTCGTGCGTCTGAAGTACAAGTTCTGATCTTCAACTGGTAGCACGTTCTATGAGGAGGCGACTTAGGTCGCCTCCTTTTTTAGCGGCGCGCTGCTTGCGCTGCAGCTCTACAGGTCATCCAAGATTCGCTTCGCTGCATTGTGCCCAGGCGCGCCGGTAACGCCGCCGCCCGGATGCGTACCCGAGCCACATAGATACAGCCCCGGCAACGCCCCCTTGTACCCCGACTGCCCCAACATTGGCCGCGCACTGAACAACTGGTTCAAGCTCAGCGCACCGTGGAAGATATCGCCACCGATCAGGCCGAAGGCCCGCTCAAGATCCAACGGACTCATGATCTGCCTGCCCAGTACTGAAGCAGCAAACCCCGGCGCATGCCTATCGACAGTAGCGATCATCAGATCCGCGACGTCTTCACGATGATCGTCCCAGCTTCTTCCATCCGAAAGCTGCGGTGCAACGTGCTGGCAGAACAAGCTCGCAACATGCTGCCCGGGCGGTGCCAGTGAATCATCCAAGGTGCTGGGGATCAGCATCTCGACGATGGGTTCGCGTGACCAGCCGTATTGGCGTGCATCCAGATAGGCGCGATCCATGTAGTCCAGACTTGGCGCGATGATGATGCCTGCCGTCAGGTGGTCGCCCTGCCCTGGCAAGACACTGAACTCAGGCAATTTCGACAAAGCCACATTCATGCGGAAAGTTCCGGAGCCGCAACGCCAATTGGCCATGCGTTCCAACGTAGCCGCCGGCACATCGGCAGGATCAAACAGGCGCTCGTAGAGCAGCTTCGGATTGACGTTGGCAACGATGGCCTTGCCATGCAGCACTTCGCCATCAGCAAGCACGACACCTACCGCACGCCCCTCCTCGACCAGCACCTTGCTTACTGCAGCATCAGTACGAATTTCAACACCGGCCTCAACCGCCGATCGCGCCATCGCCTGGGTGATCGCACCCATGCCACCGATCGCATGCCCCCAGGCACCTTTGACGCCGTTGCTTTCACCAAACACGTGATGCAGCAACACGTAAGCGGTGCCGGGTGCATAGGGGCTGGCGTAGTTGCCGACGATGCCATCGAAGCCGAACAAGGCCTTGATCGGCGCACTCTCAAACCAACGATCCAGATATTCGGCAGCGGAGATGGTGAACAGGTCCATCAACTCCTGTTGCAAAGCTGGATTCAAGCGCTGCAGCTGCCGGCCGAGTTGCCCGGCCTTCCACAGTTCTGGCAAGGCACGCAGCCAACCAATACCGCTGATATTGGGCGGCGCCTGCAGCGCCTGCGCACGCAGCACATCAGCAAAAATCTCCAGCCGCTGCTCGTACTCAGGCAAGCGTGCCGCGTCGTGTGCGGAGAAACGTGCAACCTGTTCTGCAGTGCGCCCGGCCCCGGCCAACAGATACTCACCGTCGCCCAGCGGCAGGAAGTTGTTGAGCTTGCGTGAGACCACCCGCAGCCCATGCCGCTCCAGCTCCAGCTCGGCAATCACCTTGGGCTGCAGCAGCGACACCGTATAAGAGGCCACGGAATTGCGGAACCCGGGATGGAACTCCTCGGTGACCGCGGCGCCTCCCACCACCGCACGCCGCTCCAGTACCACTACGCGCTTGCCGGCTTTGGCCAGATAGGCCGCACACACCAGGCCGTTATGGCCGCCGCCGATCAGGATCGCGTCCCACTGCTTGCTCGAGGTCTTGGTCATTGCTGCTGTATAGCATTGGCCACTCGCCGCCGCCCATAGGAATACGCCTGCAGCGACCCATGACCTTCTACACCCCTTCCTCATCGGTTTCAGGCGTATCTTCCTGCTTCGGCCCCGGACTCCGTGGCCCCACTCATGCTTTGAAACCGGCCCGGAGGCCTTTCCCGTGATCGTTCGCAAACCCCAGATTCTCCTGCTGTCGCTGGCCGTCGCCGCTGCGCTGACCGGCTGCCCCAAGCAGGAAGACAAAGCCCCGGCAGCAGCTCCCGCCGCTGCTCCTGCCGCCGCCAACGAGCTGAAGCTGGACGAGTCCAAGCTGCCGGCCTACAACGCCTTCAGCGCCGCCGACCTCGACGCCAGCAAGGACGCTTGTACCGACTTCAACGGCTACGTGAACGAGAAGTGGCTCAACGCCAACGAGATTCCGGCTGACCGCACCAGCTGGGGCGCCTTCACCATCCTCGACGAGCGCTCGGTTGCCGTGCAGCACCAGCTGGCCGAGCAGGCTGCGGCGATGAAGAACGCCACCGGCATCGAGAAGATCGTCGGCGATTTCTGGGCTGCCGGCATGGACGAAGCCAAGATCAACAGCCTGGGCATCACCCCGCTGAAGGCTGACCTCGCTGCGATTGATGGCCTGCAGGACACCGCCGCGCTGGCCGACTACCTGCGCAGCACCGCTGCCAAGGGCGAGAACTTCCTGTTCGGCTTCGGCCCGGAAGCGGACTTCAAGAATTCGACCATGAACATGGCCTATGCCAGCCAGGGTGGTCTGGGCCTGCCGGACACCACGTACTACACCGACGCCAGCAAGGCCGACAAGCTCAACGCCTACAAGGCCCACGTGGCCAAAGTGCTGGAGCTGAGCGGCATTGCCGCTGCCGACGCCGCCAAGCAGGCCGAAGAAGTGGTCAAGTTCGAGACCCGCCTGGCCAAGGCCTCCAAGTCCAGCGTCGAGCTGTCGCGTGACGTTTCGCTGTACTACAACCCGGTCAGCGTGGCCGATGCCGACAAGCTGACCCCGAACTTCAGCTGGACCGCTTTCTTCCAGGCGCAGGGCATTGCCGCACCGGAGAAGTTCTCGCTGGCCATGCCGGCCTTCCACCAGGAAGTGAGCAAGATGCTTGCCGACACCGCCCCGGCCACGTGGCGAGCCTACCTGCGCTTCCACACCGTGGACGGCGCCGCACCGTACCTGAGCAATGAGTTCGTGCAGGAGAACTACGCGTTCTACGGCAAGGAACTGAACGGCCAGAAGGAAATCAAGCCGCGCTGGAAGCAGGTCCTGGGCACCATTGAAAACGATGCTGGCGATGCTTTCGGCCAGATGTACGTGAAGGTCGCCTTCTCGCCCGAGTCCAAGGCCAAGATGGAAGAACTGGTCAAGAACCTGGCCAGCGCGCTGAAGGACCGCATCCAGAACCTGACCTGGATGAGCGACGAAACCAAGGCCAAGGCCATCGCCAAGTGGGAAACCTTCACCCCGAAGATCGGCTACCCGGACAAGTGGCGTGACTGGAGCGGCCTGAGCACCACCCACGATGACTACCTGGGCAACGTACGCGCTGCCAACGCTTTCAACTACAAGTGGGCACTGGGCAAGATCGGCCAGCCGGTCGACAAGACCGAGTGGGGCATGACCCCGCAGACGGTCAACGCCTACTACAACCCGCTGCAGAACGAGATCGTGTTCCCGGCCGCCATCCTGCAGCCGCCGTTCTTCGACGTGAACGCCGACGACGCGCTGAACTACGGTGGTATCGGTGCGGTCATCGGCCACGAAATGACCCACGGTTACGACGACCAGGGCAGCCGTTTCGGCCCGACCGGCAACTTCGAGAACTGGTGGACCCCGGCTGACGCCAAGGGCTTTGAAGGCCTGACCGGCAAGCTTGTCAAGCAGTTCAACGAGTACAAGGTGGGCGACCAGCAGGTCAACGGCACGCTGACCCTGGGCGAGAACATCGCCGATCTGGGCGGTCTGGCCACGGCCTATGACGCCCTGCAGAAGGCTTCGGCCGGCAAGGAAGATGCAAAGGTTGACGGCTTCAGCCGCGACCAGCGCTTCTTCTTCAACTGGGCCACCGTGTGGCGCACCAAGTACACCGCCGAGAACGCCAAGGTCCGCCTGGCCACCGACTCGCACGCCCCGGCACAGTTCCGTGCCATGGGTGCGCCGTCGAACCTGCCGACCTTTGCTGCTGCGTTCCAGTGCAAGGCCGGCTCGCCGATGGTCCGTGCTGGCGACAAGCAGGTAGTGATCTGGTAATTGCTGCCCTGCAGTGAGACCAGAAGAAGGCCCGGCATCGCCGGGCCTTCTTCGTTTTTTTGTAGGAGCGGCGTAAGCCGCGATGCCGACCGCCCCCAAAGCGCCAGGAGCCAACGCAATCCAATCAATGCCAGCCGCATCACCTGCAGTGGCTTCGCGGCTGACGCGGCTCCCACAACCACCGGCTTTGATGCAGTGCCCAATTCCGTGCCCTGCCCCGGCACCATTCCCCCGCCAGCTTGTTAAACTCCGCCCACTTTGTCCTTCTGCGGATATGCACCACATGCCCAACGTTCGCCCACTTACCCTGGCCCTGGCCTTCTCCCTGGTGACCGTCCTGTCCACCAACGATGCACAGGCCGCCCGCAAGAAGCCTGCGGCACGGGCACCGGCAGTGAGCGCGGCCTGTACGGATTTCTACGAAACCACCAACGGCAACTGGCTCAAGGCCAATCCGGTGCCGCAGACCGGCGCGGTCAGCGCCCTCGGCACGCTGGCGGACAACACCCGCACCCAGCAGCGCCAGCTGCTTGAGCGCTCGATGACCGCCCCGCAGGGCAATGTGCAGAAGCTGCTCGGTGACTTCTGGGCCAGCGGCCTGGATGAAGCCGCCGTCGAAGCCGATGGTTCCAAGCCGATCGCGCCGCTGCTGACCCGCATCAATGCCATCAAGAAGGCCAAGGACATCCCGGCCTCGATCGCCGCGCTGCATCAGGTTGGCATCCCGGTAGCGTTCAACTTCGCCCCGGACGTGGACCTGAAGGCGCTGGACCGCCACATCGGTTACTTCATGCAGGGCGGCACCGGCCTGCCGGACCCGGCCTTCTACACCCGTACCGATGCCGACACCGTCGCATTGATGGGCCGCTACCGCGGCTATGTGAAGCAGATCCTGGCGCTGACCGGCACCCCGGCCGCGCAGCTTGATGCCGAATCGGCGTTGGTCATCCAGCTGGAAACCGAACTGGCGCGCAGCGCGCACTCGGTCGCCGACATCAACAATCCGTTCAACAACTACGCGCCGGTCTCCACCAAGGACCTCAACAGCCGCTACCGCAACCTGCAGCTGGATGCGTTCCTGAAGGCCCAGGGCGTGAACGACGACCTGGTGTCGCTGGCCGACCCGGCGCTGTTCCAGCAGCTCAACGGCATGGTCAGCCGCCTGCCAGCCAACCAATGGAAGGCCTACCTGCGCTGGCGCGTGGGCGACTCGATGGCGCCGTACCTGTCCAAAGCCTACCGCGACGCCGAGTTTGAATTCCGTGGCCGCGTGCTGCGTGGCCAGACCATCGCCCCGTCGCGTCCCGACGCCGTGCTCGACGCCATCAACGTAGCCGCCGGCCCGATGCTGGGTCATGAGTACGCGGCTACCTATCTCAATCGTGATACCCGCCGCCAGGCCGGTGTGATGGTCGACCAGATCCGCGAAGCACAGATTGCCGCGGTCAAGCGCAGCAGCTGGCTCAGCGCCGAGGCCAAGACCGAAGCCGAAGCCAAGCTGGCTGCGATGAAGATCGAGATCGGCACCCCGCTACGCGATCTGGACTACACCGTGCAGCCGATGGGCCGTGGCAGCTTCGGCGGCAACATCCTGATCGCTTCCACCTGGCGCCACGCCCAGGAAATGAAGCGCATCGGCAAGGGCAACGCCGACCGTCGCTGGGACGTGCTGCCGCAGCAGCCGTCGATCGCTTACGACATCGCCCAGAACCGCTTGATCGTTACTGCCGCCGCACTGCAGGGCCCGATCTTTGCCGGCAACGCCAGCACCGCTGAGAAGTTTGGCGCCTTCGGTGGCTTGGTCGCGCATGAAGTCAGCCGCGCCATCGACGTCAAAGGCGCCATGATCGACGCCAAGGGCGAGCTGCGCAGCTGGTGGACGCCGGCCGACAAGAGCGCCTGGACCCTGCTAGGCAACCGTGTCGCCGCGCAGTACAGCGCCTACCCGTTCCCGGGCGTCAAGGATGCCAAGGTCAACGGCGAGCTGACCCGCGACGAGAACATGGCTGATCTGTCGGGCATGGAAATCGCGCTGGAGGCTTTCAATGCCGCCCAAGCCGATGCCAAGCCGGCTGACAAGCAGGACTTCTTCAAGGGCTGGACCAGCCTGTGGGCGCAGCAGCTGTCGCCGAACGAAGCCGTACAGCGTCTGAGCACCGATGTGCGCGCACCGGGCCGCTGGCGCAGCAATGCACCGCTGTCCAACCTGCCGGAGTTTGGTGCCAGCTTCAGCTGCAAGCCTGGTCAGCCGATGCAGCGCACCGACGCCGAGCAGATCAAGATCTGGCGTTGATGCGGGATTGAAGAAAGCAAAAAGGCGCGGATTCCGCGCCTTTTTGCGTTTTTGCTGTTGTAGTGCCGAGCCATGCTCGGCAGAGGCTTTACCAGCATAAAGCTGCCCTCACCCCAACCCCTCTCCCGCAAGCGGGAGAGGGGCTCAAACGGTAGAGC
>NZ_JBRREI010000036.1:0-50944 GCF_056760195.1 Stenotrophomonas sp. STEN020 | reverse complement strand
GGAGTTGCGGCCCCGCCTCTCTCCCTGAGGGCCGCGCTCGCCCGGGCCCGCTCCCGCCCCGCGCCCCGCGGCCCCCCGCCCCCCCCCCCCCACTACAGCGGCCTGCTCAGTCCGCTTCGGGACGATTCAGCGCCGCGGTCAATGCAGCGGCGTCTTCGCGGCTGAGGAACAGGTACTCCAGCTCGGCGCTGCCGAACTTGTCCTCCAGTTCCTGCTTGCGTACCGGGTGGTTGCCGAAGCGGTAATGGGTGCTGCCGTCGTCGATGTTCTCGATGGCATATACGCCGAACGACGGCGGATTTGTCAGGGTGCCTTCCAGCCTGACGGACTCAGGGTCGATGGAGCGCTGGATGAGGTCTTCTAGGTCGATCATGGCGTAGCAACAGGACTGATGGGGGGAGGTTTGCGGCAAGTGGAATCGCTGGCGCGTCCCACGTCAATGCTTCTCATGTTTCCAGCCGCGGTGCTTGCCATCGGATAACCACTCGATGGCCTGGGCGATCCGCTGCTGGCGGGTACTGTCGCGCTTGGCTTCACCTATCCACTCCAGATAGTCGCGTTGGTAGCCAGGGCTGAAACCGTCAAAGTGTGCCTTGGCGGCCGCCGCACCAGCCAGCGCCTCGGCGAAGGCCGGGGGCATCGGCAAGGGTGCGCGCGGGGCCGCTTTGGGGCGGGTTACGCCTGCATCGATACGTTGCATGGCGGCACGTAGCTGGGTTGTGAATTCGCGCTTGCCGGGCAGGTCGTCCAGCGACCCCAGGCGGCCGTACTGGCCCATGGCCGAGTCATCGCCGCTACCGGCATCGCGCTGCCAGAAACCTAGGGTGGCGTGTGCCTTGAACGCGGCCATGCCACACAGCAGCTTGCCCTTGTAGACAAACGCAGGCATGCCCCACTTGATGGCTTCTTCAACCGCCCCGCAGTCGCTGTGCACACGCTGGCGGATCTCGAGCAGGATCGGCTGCGCGAAAGCGGCGGCATTGGCGATGTAGTCGTCTACGCGGGGGTCTGTGATCGGCATGACTGGCCTCGGATGGGCGCAGCCTGCCGTTAGTTTCGCGTTAAAACAAGCCCATCGTGGCGATGGGCTGCGAAGCCAGCTGATTTGGCATGGTCAGGCGCGGCGCGACTTCCTTGCCAAGCCGCTGCACAGCGCGATGAAGGCGGTGAAAGCGGCCATCGACAGGAACTGCAGGCGGGTTTCCGGCGTGGCCAGCAACAGCGCAAAGATCAGCGCGAGGATCGCCAGTGCCAGCACCGTCAGGTAGGGGAAGCCAGCCATGCGGAACGGCAGCGGGGTACCCAGGCGGTCGGCGCGGCGGCGCAGGATCAGCTGCGATACCAGGGTGATGGTCCACACCAGCAGGCAGGTGGAACCGACCACGTTGAGCAGCACCGGCAGCACCTTGTCCGGGTAGATCAGCTCCAGCACGGTGGCGACAAAGCCGAACAGCACGCTGGCCAGCACGGCTACCACCGGTACCTGGCGGGTATTGGTCAGGCCCAGCCAGCGCGGCGCTTCACGTCGTTCGGCCAGCGAATAGATCATCCGCGAGGCGCCGTAGAGGTTGGCGTTCAGCGCCGACAGCAGGGCGATCACCGCGATCAGGGTGATGGCCGTGGCCGCGCCGGGGATGTTGGCGACCTGCAGTACCGCGGCAAACGGCGATTTCAGGGTCTCGCTGTTCCACGGCACCACGGCGATGATCACGCCGATCGAGCCGATGTAGAACACCAGGATGCGCCAGGCCACGGTACGGATGGCGCGCGCCAGGCTGCGCTCAGGGTCCTGGGTTTCGGCCGCGGCCACCGCGACGATCTCGGTGCCGCCGAAGGCGAAGATCACCACCAGCAGGGCCGCGCCAATGCCGGTCAGCCCCTTGGGCATGAAGCCGTCGTGGCCGGTGATGTTGGCCAGGCCGGGCGAGGGCACGTTCGGCAGCAGGCCCAGCAGCAGGGCGATGCCGACCAGGATGAAGGCGACGATGGCGGCGACCTTGAGGATGGCGAACCAGAACTCGAATTCGCCGAAATTGCGCACGCCCAGCAGGTTGATCGCAGTAAATACCAGCATGAACGCCAGCGATGTCAGCGGTACCGACAATTGTGGCCAGACCGTACTGAGCAGGCCGGCCGCACCAACCGATTCAGCGGCGATCACTACCACCAGCTGTGCCCACCACAGCCAGCCGACGGTGGCGCCGGCGGTGGCACCCAGCGCGTCGGCCGCGTACACCGAGAACGCGCCGCTGGCCGGCCGTGCGGCGGCCATCTCGCCCATGGCGTGCATCATGATGATGACCAGGGTGCCGGCCACCAGGTAGGAGATCAGCACGGCCGGCCCGGCAGCCTGGATGCCCACGCCCGAGCCCAGGAACAGGCCGGCGCCGATCGCGCTGCCCAGGCCCATCATGATCAGCTGGCGTGGTTTGAGCGCACGTTCCAGTTTCTGCGAAGGAGCGCTGGCCGGGGCGGAAGAAGTGCTGGGCATCGGCAGGTTCAAGGTAAAGAAGAGGGCGACACGATACCGCGTCCGCTCGCCACAGTGGCTGTGCCGTTGGTGGGGATGGGCATGCTGCCGCTGCGATGAAGGTCCCGGCGCGCATGTGCGCCTGCAGCAACGGGTGCTTGGATGTGCGGTCTGGATTCCAGTTCCTGGTAGCGCCTGCTGTCGATGCAGGCGTTGCAACAGAAGCGCGAAGCCATCAATCGGCAGATCAATGACGGGCTGAAGACCCTGATTGCCGCCTACAGGACCTTGGGCGGTTCCTTTACATGCGATCTCAGAGTTGCCCCAAGCCACCTGCGCGACGTGCTGCCGGTGTCGGCATGGGCATAGGCGCTGGGCTGGACTACAGCACCGGGCGCGGCGGTGAGGATGACCCCGGGTGCAATGCTTGGGGCCCTACAGCAGGCCCGGGATCAAGCGTTTGGTGCGCGCCGCATACGCGCTGTAGGCGGGCCCGAAGTGGGCGCTCAGGAAGCGTTCTTCCTGGCGCAGCTTGACCCAGAACGAGGCAAACACGATCACCACGGCGATCACTCCGCGCCAGTCCCCCACCATCAACGCTGTGCCGCTGAACATCAGCAGGAAGCCGCTGTAGATCGGGTTGCGCACATGCGCATACGGCCCGCTGCTGATCAGCTCGTGCGCCTGCTTGATCTGCACATTGCCGCTCCAGTTGCGGCCCAGCTGCCAGCGCGACCACAGCGCGAGTGCGGCACCGGCCACACACAGCAGCAGACCCAACGTATAGATCGGCAAAGAATGTGGTACGAACTGCTCGCGCAGCCAGCTGTGGCCAAACCAATGACCAGGGCCAAGCAGGATCATCGCTATGATCAACGGCAGCCAATACGCCAGAAACTGCCTGACACGCGACTCGCTACGGGTCACCTGTTTGGCGCGCAGTGCAGTGATGGCCCAATAACCGAGCACCACGGCCCAACACAGCAGCAGGCCGAGATGGAAGATGGCTGGCATTGGCGACTCCGTCATTGAAGAGCGGAAGCTCAGCTTGATCCCGCTCGCGTCAGCTGGCCGTGAGTTGGATTGGCCGAGATCAGGCCCGCGCGCTGCATTTTGAAGGGGGCCTCGTTCGAATAGCTGGGATCAATTGTGGCGCGGGATGCAACAACGGCGCCTTGCGGCGCCGTTGTGGTTTCGGCTTACTTCCAGCGTGATTTGCCGCGGATATAGCGTGCCGCATCTTCCAGTGAAGTGGGCAGGTACTCCGACCACAGATTCGGCGGGTAGGCGTTCTGGTAGGTGTCGTAGACGTCGCGGAACAGATCCATGTGTACCACCGGCTGGCGCTTGCGTGCGCGTAGCTCGGCAATCGGCACGCGGCCCAGCACCAGCGTCTCTTCCTTGCTCTGCGCCTCGGCGACGATCTTGCCGCTGGGGTCGTACAGGGCGGTGCCACCTGAACCAGGATCATCGAAGTAAGGGCCGTTGTCTGGCGAGATCGAGTTGTTGACGATGGATGAGTAGACGCCGTTGTACATTGCGCATGCGGCGATATCCATGTCCGAGAAACCGCCCGAGGCGGTGCGCAGGAACACTTCGGCACCCTTGAACGCCATCGCCCGGAACAGCTCCGGCTCACGCTGGGTGGAGCTGGTGCAGATATTGCCCAGCGGCGTACGGGTCACCGGCACCACCGCATCGCGGCCGTACATTTCGACGTAGCGGTCGAGCACGTCATACGTGGTGGTTGTGAACAGCTCGAAATCCGGGAATGCGCCCTTGAGGTTGCGCGCCTTCCAGTGCTTGTCCACGATCTCGCCCTTGTCGTTCATGATCGTGGTGATCGACAACACGTGGCCCGGCCAATCCGGATCGGTGGCGTAGGCGCCGAACACGATCCAGGTGCCGTACTGGCGCGCCTTCTTGGCGATGGCTTCGGTTTCTTCGCCGGGAATGGTGATGGCGAACTTGAGGATTTCATCGCGGGTCCACTTGCGCCAGCCGCTGAGCGGGAACTCGTGGAACTGCAGCAGATCGGGTTTGGCGTGGTAGTGCGCCTTGTCGATGAGTTCGAGCATATGCGCCAGATTGCGCTTGCTGCCGGCCTTCCATTCCTTGGCATCGAAGCTGTGCACGCGCGACTGCACTAGGCCCAGGGTCCATGCTGGCTTGGCCAGTTCAACCGTGGTGTAGGTGCCGTCGGTTCGCTCGTTGAGCGCGTCCGGGCCTTTGCCCATGGCTGCCTGTGCGGGAGCCGAGGTGCCGAGCAGGGCGGGGCCGACGGCGCCGAGTGCGGCCAGGCCGGCGGCGCTGCCGAGGAAATGTCTGCGGGTGTTGCTCATTGCTTGCCTCGATGGATGGGCGGCGTGGATCATTTTGGTTGCAGTTGCAGTTGCAGTTGCAGTTGCAGTTGCAGTTGCAGTTGCAGTTGCAGTTGCAGTTGCAGTTGCAGTTGCAGTTGCTTGTGCTTTTGTTGCTGTTGCTGTTGCTTCCCGTCCCTTCTCCCGCTTGCGGGAGATGGTGCCCCGGAGGGGCGGATGAGGGGAAGCTTTTAAAGCGTTGTGTCTGCTTGCTAGAAGCTTCCCCTCACCCCAACCCCTCTCCCGCATGCGGGAGAGGGGCTTAAGCAGAAGGTCAAATCGGGTCGCCGTTGAAACTTTCGCCCTTGATCTGCTGCCAATCACGGCTGACGAACTTTTCGTCAATCAAGGTGCGCTGTACCAGCACGCCGTTCTTGTACCAATGCCAGATGCGATTGCGCATCTGCCCGCAGTCGGACAGCTGGATCATTTCGTACAGCTCAAGGCCTTCCTCGCCCTTGCGCTTCCAGTACAGCATCACCGTGCGGTGGTAATCGTCTAGCGGCACTTCGGCAGCCCAGCCATAGATCAGCTCGTTGTCGAAGATCACGCGGCCGAACTCATAGCGGGTCGGGAAGTCGCGCACTTCAACCTTGCCATCGGCCCAGCTGTAATGGTTGGTCTGGTGGTACGGCACGTTCTCGTCGGCGGGGAAGCGGCAGATCAGGCGTGACTTGTGCTCGTCGATCTTGTCGCCGTTGGCATCGTAGTAACGGTAGACACCGTCCCAGACGCCTTCGTGGCGGGCCAGTAGCGGCAGGTGCAGTTGCATGTTCGGCATTGCGGTTTCCTGTGGTCGTATTGATGTCATCAGTTGAGGCTTGGCCTCATTCGTTGCGAAGTGCATCCATCACTTCTTCCATCGGCACGTCCATAGCACCGCCTTCCAACGCTTCGGTTTCCTGCTGCACGATGCGCAGCACCCGGGCGATGTATTCCTTCATCCACAGCGTGCGCTGTGCTTCGGCCTCACGGTCCGGGCGGAACTGATCCAGTTCCTCGCGGCTGAGCAGGCCTTTCTGTTCGATCAAGCGTTCCAGCGCGTCCAGGCGTTGGTGGGTAACCGCGCTCTCCATGGCAATGGCCATGGCGATGGACAGCACGCGCTCCACGTCCGGATCCTTGAAGAAGTACGGGCGCTTGCCGCGGGCGCGGCTGCCGGCCAGGGCGATCGGATCGATGCTCATGCTTTCCACGCTCCAAACATGGTCCACAGCGCGGCGCGGCCGTGGTCTTCGCCGCTCTCGCTGGCGACCGGGAAGATGTCGCGGTCAACCACACCACGGACCTTGGTTTCGAAATAGCGATCCGCGTCAAAGCCGGCCGCCGCCATCATCTGGCGCAGGTCGTACTCGTGCATCACGCTCCAGAACGGCTCGTTGTTGTTGTACGCATCCCAGTCGCGGATGAACTGCTCGTAGGGGTCCATGCCGTGGTATTGCGGCTGCTCCAGATGCGCGGTCAGGCCGCCGCTGGCAAGCAGGCGCTGGATCTCGCGCAGCTTGCGCGGCATCGCCGTGGCCGAGCTCTCATGCCAGAACATGGCAGTGGTGATCAGGTCGAACGAACCATCCGCATAGTCCAGCGCTTCGCCATTGGCTTGGCGGAACGTGATGTTGTTGACGCCGAGCGCGCGGGCGCGGGCATGCGCATAGCGCAGCATCGGCGCGGCTACATCGATCGCGATCACTTCGGCATCAGGGAACGCCTGCGCCAGCGGCACGATGTTGTGGCCGACGGTGCAGCCGATATCGAGGATACGGCGCGGCTTGAACCCGGGATGCTGTTCCTGCAACCACTGCGCCAGCGCCTGGCCGCCGCCGTCGTTGTAGCGGCCAAGCATGCCGCCGGTGGTGGCGAAGATGCCGCAGTCGTAGTTGGCCGCGGCGGAGACGTCATCGGCCAGCAGCTCGGTGTGATAGCCGCCGGGCATGCAATGGATGTCGACGGCGCTGGAATAGCGCGGCACCTTCACCGAGGCATCGAGTTGCAGGCCATCGTCGCTGGCGTTGAGCGCGCGGGTCTTCTCGATCAGTGCATCCACCTGCTTGAGCACCAGGCCGCGACCGGCCTGCTGGCGCATCTCCATGCTGCTGCGGCGCAGGGCGCTCCAGGTCTGGTAGATCGCATCGCCGGCCATCGCCTTGCGCACTTCATGGCGGGTTTGCGGCGCACGGCCCTTTTCCTTCTCGAAGGCGGGTTTTACCCGACCTTCGTAGGCGACCTTGACCTTGGGACTGAGCTGGGTGGCCAGGTAGCCATTGAGGTTGGCCAGGAAGTCGAAGCGGGCGGTGTCGTCGAGCGCGCTGTCAGGGAACACCGCGTGGCGGCCCACGTGCTGCCAACTGGGGGGCAGGGCTTGCTGGCTCATGGCGATTCCTCGGAAGGCTTCAAGTTCTAAAGTTATATCTATATGTCATGTTGGTCTGGTCGAGGTCAAGCGGCGGTTTGATACCTGCGCTACTGCCCCTGCGGCGGTGGCTGCAGCGTCCTGCAGGCGGACCCCGACTCCCGAATTTCTCAAATGTCCGGACAAAAAGCCAGTGCCGATTTTCATGGCTCTGGCAGGGGCTTTTTTGTTGCAAAGCAACATCTTGCGCAGTCTCGCCAGTGGTCCGCGCTGCAAGGTTTTCATGCCGCCCAGCGCTGCCGGGGGATCGCCGATAAAGGTTCTACAAATGATTGGACAATCATGTACTAATGATATAGCTATATGTCATCTTTGATGGGTCAACAGGCCCGTCTTCCGTGGTCCGGAGCAGGCCAAGGCACTGGCTTCATCGCTCCATTTCAATCGGGGGTTGGACGTGATTCGAATGTCATCGTTTTTGCTGGCTGCCGCAATTGCAGTTTCGCCACAGGCAAAAGCGCTGGATCTGCAGTCCGAAGCGGGCAGCGTTGAGGCAATGGTCAAGCTGCGGTGTTCGCTGGACCCGAAGCAGGAAGAGATCCTGTGGTGGGCCGGCACCTTGTTCGCGCAGGAGCCCGGCAAGAAAGCCGCACCGCTGATGGGCTTCGAGGGCTACAACATCTGCCGCGCCGAGAAGCAGGCCGATGGCGTGTGGCGCCTGTACACGCGTGAGCTCACGTTTTACCGCGATCTGAAGACCGGCAAGATCATCGACAGCTGGGACAACCCGCTGTCGGGCGAACGCAACGAGGTGGTGCAGGTTGCCAACGATCCGGTCAACACCGTGCTCAACGCACCGGGCCGCCCGACGCAGCTGCCATGGGTGGAAGCCGGTGAGCAGGTGATGCTGACCCTCAACATTCCGCTGGCCTATCCCAACCCGCTGCAGCCGGCCGAGTTCCCCGCCGAATCCAGTGGCCCGACCTATATGGGCTCGGAGCACTTCATGTTCTTCGCGCCACGTGCGGATCTGGAAAACCCGGCGCTGAAGAGCGTGCCGGTCACCTACGGCTGGACCCGCATCGGGCCGTGGCTGCCGTGGATGAAGCTGGGCATGCGCCCGGGCAGCTTGTTGTACATCGCGCAGGGCAACAAGCGCGCATCGGTCAGTGAATTGCCGGCCGATATCCAGGAACTCGTGCGTAACCGCTACCCGGAATACGCACGCGCACCCGAAACCTGGGTGCAGCCCAACGTCACCAGCTGGAGTGCCTACAAGCAGCTCAAGCAGGGCGCGGCGGCGAAACAGCAGGACTGAAGTACGGAAGCACTGGACGGAACCTCCCCCAAGACGGCGCATCCATCCTCCCAATCCATTCCGATCACACTTTGCAGTCGGGAACTCCATGAAAATCATCAAGCCAGACCTGCTGTGCTCCTCGATCGCCCTCGCACTGATGTTGTGTGCAGGCACCGCCGCGGCCGAAGCCGCCGACGAATCGGGCGCTCCGCCGGCCGCCAATAGTGACTCCGTACAGAGTCTTGACCAGATCACCGTGACCGCGCGCGGCGTGTCCGAGCCGCTGCAGCAGATGCCGCTGCCGATCACCGCCATGTCCGAGCAGACCATCGAGAAGAAGGGCCTGACCGATGTGCGCGACATCGCCAATCTGTCGCCGAGCTTCTCGTTCAAGTCCGGCTACGGCCGTGGCTTCGACCGCCCGGTGATCCGCGGCATGTCCAATATCCAGGGCGAGGCCAATGCTTCGTTCTTCATCGACGGCATCTACGTTGAAGGTGATATCTCCAGCTACGGGCTGGAGAACATCCAGCGTGTGGAAGTGATCCGTGGCCCGCAGTCGGCTGCCTTCGGCCGCCGCACGTTCTCCGGCGCGGTCAACTTCATCACCAAACGTCCGGGCAGTGCGCCGGGCGGCAAGCTCACCCTGGGCGTGGGCAACTATGGCCAGGAAAAGATGGGCCTGTTCTACTCGGGTGCGAATGAAGATGGCTCGTTCGGTTACGACGTCAGCTTGAACAAGCGTGGCAACGATGGCGTGTTCTACAACAATGCATCGGGCCGCAAAGACCTCAATGGCACCGAGACCGTCAGCGGCATGGCGGCCATCGCCTGGTCACCGACCGATGCACTGGACATCACCGCACGGGTGATGAAGCAGAAGAGCCGCGACCAGCATTT
The DNA here is from genome assembly GCF_056760195.1 of Stenotrophomonas sp. STEN020. Classification (NCBI taxonomy): domain Bacteria; kingdom Pseudomonadati; phylum Pseudomonadota; class Gammaproteobacteria; order Lysobacterales; family Lysobacteraceae; genus Stenotrophomonas; species Stenotrophomonas sp. STEN020. The sequence goes on along the minus strand of NZ_JBRREI010000036.1, from coordinate 41,564 downwards.
CGCCGCCGCGCGTCTGGGCAGCGACAACCTCAATTGCTACCTGCCCGAATACACCAATCGCTTGTACTTGGGCTTGTACCCGGTCCTGGAATCGCGTCGTCGCGGCTACTACTGCGGTGAGCTGAAGGAATCGTCGGACTACGCGCTGAACACCAGGGAGTTCGAGACCGCAGGCTATTTCTCCGGGCGCAAGACCGACCTGCTGCGCACCAGCGTGGTGGTGGACTATCTGTTCGCCAACGGCTGGAACCTGACCTCGACCTCGGCCTACAACAAGAGCGAAACCTACGCTGCCAGCGATCAGGATTACAGCGCCATCCGTGGCTATGGCGGTGCGTTCGAAAGTTTCGCCAACAGTGGTGTAAAGAACTGGTCGCAGGACATCCGCCTGACCACCGACCAGAACCTTGCAGTGTCGGGCATGCTCGGCGCGTACTACTACGAGCAGAACGCGCAGCCGGGTTGGGGCGGCGACCTGACCGGTTACACCATCGGCGGCAACAAGGTGGTCACGCCCATCCCGACCAATCCGGATGACCAGACCGTCAACAAGGCGCTCTACGGCCTGATCAACTGGCGCATCAACGAGCAGTGGACCACCTCGCTGGAAGGCCGCTATGCGCGCGATGAAATCAGCAAGGGCGGCACCGATGTGCGCGTGCTCGGCGCCAACACCTATCGCCAGACATATGCGCTGGACAAGACCTTCAGCAGCTTCACCCCGCGTTGGACGCTGAGCTATCAGGCGCGTGATAACGTCAACCTGTACGGGCTGGTCTCCAAGGGCAACAAGCCCGGTGGCTTCAATACCGATGTCTACCGCGCCGACTTCCGCGAAGCCGACCGCGACGCGCTGATTGCCCGTGGTTTGAGCACGTACAAGGAAGAAGAGGCCTGGAACTACGAGCTGGGCATGAAGAGTGATTGGCTGGACGGCACCCTGCGCGTCAATGCCAATATCTACCAGATCGACTGGACCAACCAGCAGCTGACCGAAACCGGCCCGGTGATCCGCAAGAACGGCTCGCTGTTCTCCACCAGCTACACCACCAACGTTGGCGAATCGCGCATCCGCGGTTTCGAGCTGGAAAGCCAGTGGGCGTTCGCGCAGGGTTGGCTGGCCAGCCTGGCGTATTCGTATACCGATGCGAAGATCCTGAAGTTCCTCAGCCAGGACCAGGCCGATCTGTTCTCAAGCAGCAACGCGCCGACGCTGGCTGATCCGGCCGCCGATGCCGCCGGCGCTACCCTGCCGCGCGTGCCCAAGCACAAGGCAACGCTGGGTTTGATGTATGACGGAGCACTGTCCAATGGCTGGGAATACACCGCCAACATGGATGTGAACTACGAAGGCAAGCGCTACATCCAGGTCGACAACCTGGCGTACATCGGCGCCTCCACCCGCACCAACTTCCGCTTCAGCATCCGCCCGACCGAGCAGCTGCAGGTGTCGGCCTACGTGACCAATGCGTTCAACGACCGCACCCTGGAAGACGCGCAGCGCACCATCAACCCGGATGCTTATGTCGCTGTGCCGGCAGTGCCGCCGTTGACCGGGCTGGCGGTGACCAACCTGCGTGATTTTGGTTTGACGCCTTCGCTGCCGCGCATGTATGGCGTTGAGGTCAGTTACAAGTTCTAAGAGTTTTGCGTGGGCTGGGATGTCTCACGGCGTCCCAGTCCGCGTGTATTTGGCTTCACCGATGCTCCATCAGATCGTCATTCCCGCCTGCGCGGGAATGACGGCATCTGAAGCAAAAGCAACCAAAGCAAAAGCAACCCCGCACCTCAGCAGGTAGCCACAATGCAACGACGCGATTTCATCAACGGAGTCTCCGCCATGGCCGCACTTTCACTGCTGCCCGGCATGCTGCACGCCAAGGTGCCTACCAGCGATGTCATCGTCGTCGGCGCGGGCTTGGCCGGTCTGTCCGCCGCCCATGCCCTGGAAGCCGGCGGTGCCCGCGTCACCGTGCTTGAAGCCAATCCGCGCGTCGGTGGCCGTCTGCAGACCGTGGTGCGCAATGGCATCCGTTTTGAGATCGGCGGGGTCGAAGTGGGCACTGCCTACGAGCGCGTACATGCCCACGCCAAGCGCGTCGGTGTCGGCATCGTGCCGCCGTCGGCTGCCTTGCCGACCGCCGCCGGGCTGGGCCTGGCCATCGGCGATACGCTGGTGCCAGCCAAATCATGGGGCGAAAGCCCGCTAAACACCTTGCAGGGTCGCGAACACGGCCTGCTGCCGCCGATGCTGCTGGCCACCGCGATCGCTGAGCTCGGGCTGCCGGCGCTGGACAGTTGGCGCGACCCTGCCAATCTCTCGCTGGATATCCCACTGTCACAGTTGATCGCCAGCAAGGGCTGGTCGCCGCAGGCGCTGCAGTGGATGGATATCGGCAATAGCTTCTCTTCGCTGCAGTCGATCAGCGCGCTCGATGCCTTGCGCCGAGATGCGCTGCGGCGGTTTGGCTCCAGGGGTACCGGCTGGGTGCAGGGCGGCAGCCAGGCACTGCCTGAGGCGATGGCGGCGTCCTTGTCGCAGCCGCCGCTACTCGGTGCGCAGGTCACCCGGGTCGAGTCTGTGCGTAACGGCGTGGAAGTGCGCTGCGCCGATGGCCGTCGCTTCCGCGCCGCGCATCTGGTGCTGGCCCTGCCCAGCGGCCCGCTCAGCCGCATCGCGATTGATCCGGCGCCGCCGGTTGCGCAGCAGGAAGTCTGGTCGGCACGGCGCTCCAACGCCGTCACCACCATCCACCTGCAGCCCACCCGCAGGTTCTGGGAAGACGATGGCCTGCCGCTGTCGCTATGGGGCGATGGCCCGCTGCAGCGCGTGTTTGCCGTGCCCGGTGCCGATGGCCAGATCAACCGCCTGATCGTCTGGCTCAACGGCGCCATGGCCGAGCAGGCCGATCGGCTCGACCGCGAGGCCCGCTTCGCCTGGGCCATCAATGCCATGCAGCGGCTGCGGCCGGCGTCCACGGGCGCGCTGCTGCCGCTGGAAACCCGCAGCTGGGGCAATGATCCCTTGTCCGATGGCGCGTTCTCCGAGATTGCCCCCGGACATTTCGCCGAAACCCTGCGCTGGGCCAACACCCCGTTCGGGCGCATCCACTTCGCCGGCGAGCAGACCGAACTGCAGGTTCCGGGCATGGAAGCGGCCGTAACTTCAGGCGAGCGTGCGGCTGCAGCAATTCTTTCGGCCTGATTGAACTACCTTATCCCCTACCTTCCGGGCGCGGATGCGCCTTCCAGAGACAGTAATGAGCCTGAAGACACTGAACCCCTACGATTTGTTCGACGTGCGTTCGCTGCTGAGCGAGGAAGAACGCGCTGTACAGGATTCCGTTGCCCGTTTTACCGATGAGCGCGTGCTGCCGATCATCGGCGACTGCTTCGACCAGGGCCGCTTCCCGACCGAGCTGATCGGCGAGATCGCCGACATGGGCCTGCTTGGCAGTTCGCTGCCGGAACAGTACGGCGGCGCCGGCTTGAACAGCGTCAGCTACGGCCTGATCTGCCAGGAACTGGAGCGCGGTGATTCCGGTATCCGCAGCTTCGTCTCGGTGCAGAGCTCGCTGTGCATGTACCCCATCTACGCCTACGGTTCGGAAGAGCAGCGCATGCGCTGGCTGCCGGACATGTCGCGCGGCAAGGTGATCGGCTGCTTCGGTCTGACCGAGGCCCATGGCGGTTCCGACCCGGCGGCGATGAAAACCCGCGCGGTGAAGGACGGTGGCGACTGGGTGATCAATGGTTCCAAGATGTGGATCACCAATGGCTCGGTGGCCGATATCGCCATCGTCTGGGCCAATACCGATGAAGGCGTGCAGGGCTTCGTCATCGAGAAGGGCACCCCGGGTTTCACCACCCAGGAGATCAAGCACAAGATGAGCCTGCGCGCTTCGGTCACCGGCGCGCTGTTCTTCGACAACGTGCGCGTGCCTGACGCCAACCGCCTGCCCAACGTCAAGGGCCTGAAGGGCCCGCTGGGCTGCCTCACCCAGGCCCGCTACGGCATCACCTGGGGCCCGCTGGGCGCCGCGATTGCCTGCCTGGACGAAGTGCTGGCCTATACCAAGGAACGCATCCTGTTCGGCCGCCCGGTGGCCGCCACCCAGAGCGCGCAGATCAAGATGGCCGACATGGCCCGCCGCATCACTGCCGGCCAGTTGCTGGTATTGCAGCTGGGCCGTCTGAAGGACGCTGGGCAGATGCAGCCGCAGCAGGTGTCGCTGGCCAAGTGGAACAACTGCCGCCTGGCCATCGACATCGCCCGCGAATGCCGTGACCTGCTCGGCGGTGCTGGCATCACCACCGAGCACGGTGCGATCCGCCATGCGCTGAACCTGGAGTCGGTGATCACGTACGAAGGCACCGAGACCGTGCACCAGCTGGTGATCGGCCGCGAACTGACCGGCATCAACGCGTTCTGATGATGGACGGCCTGCACAGCACAATGCAGGCCGTCTGCCTGCGGCAGATTCCGCAAGGCCTGCCGCAGCTGCAGGATTTCGAAATGCAGCAGCTGCCGTTGCCGGTTGCCGGTGACGGCCAGTTGTTGGTGCAGGTGCAATGGTTGTCGCTGGATCCGTTCCTGCGTGCGCAGCTTGGTGGCCGCTATGCGCTGCCGTGCCCGCCGCTGGGCAACATAGTGCCGGGCTATGGCATCGCTACGGTGATCGAAGATCGCAGTGGTCGTTTCGCGCCCGGCAATGTCGTGACCGGCATGACCGGCTGGGCCGAGCAGGCCGTACTGGATGCAAACACTACCTCGCTGATCGATGCGACGTTGGCACCGGTCAGTACCGCGGTTGGCGTGCTGGGCATTCCCGGGCTCACGGCGTGGGCTGGTGTGCGCAGGATTCTGCAGCCGAAGCCCGGACAAACCATTCTGGTATCCACCGCCGCTGGCGCGGTTGGCAGTGTCGTCGGCCAGCTGTGCAAGGCTGCAGGCTGCCGCGTGGTTGGCATCGCCGGCAGCGCGCAGAAGTGCGCCATCGTCACCGACGATTTCGGCTTCGATGCCTGCGTCAGTTATCGCGATCCGGACTTCGCCGAGGCGCTGCGCGCGGCATGCCCGGACGGCATCGACGGCTACTTCGACAATGTCGGTGGCGCTGTGCTGGAAGCGGCGTTGTCGCTGCTGCGCCTGCATGCGCGCGTGGTGCTGTGCGGGCTCAGTGACCAGTACAACCGTGCCGAGCGCCCGGCTGGGCCGAATCTTGGGCCAGTAATCGGCGCACGTGCGCGACTTGAAGGCCTGGTGGTCTACGACCATTTGGCCGACTTCGCCCAATGCCGTAGCGAACTGGCGCAGATGATCGCCGCCGGCACGCTGCGCTACCGCGAACATATTCACGAGGGGCTGGCCACTGCGCCGGCTGGTTTCATCGGCCTGCTCAATGGCGACAACCTTGGTAAGGCGCTGGTACGGCTCTAAGGAACACGCATGACCCAGATCCAACGCCGCTTCGCTTCCGTCAACGGACGGCAGGTGCACTACCGTATTGCCGGCAGCGGACCAGCGCTGCTGCTGATCCATCAATCGCCGCAGAACTCGCGGATGTGGGCAGCCATGCAGCAACGCTACGCGGATCGCTACACGGTGATTGCGCCGGATACACCTGGCTTCGGCTATTCCGATGCCTTGCCCGGCAACCCGATGACGATTGCCGAGTTCGGCGCGGCCACTCTGGAGTTCGCGGACGCCATCGGCCTGCAGCGCTTTGCGGTATTCGGCATGCATACCGGCGGGCTGATCGCCACCTGGTTGGCCTGGGCTGCGCCCGAGCGTGTCGCCGCGTTGGTGGTGGATGGTTATGCGGCTTTCACTCCGGAAGAAAGCGCACTGTATGGCGACGCCTATCTTCCGCCGTTCGTGCCGCAGTGGGACGGCTCGCATCTGCGCTGGCTGTGGTCGCGCATGCGCGAGCAGAAGTACTACTTCCCGTGGTACGACGGCCGCGCCGATGCGGCGATGACGATACCGCCGCAGACCACTGAGAGCACCCGCGAAACGGTGATGGATGTGCTGGATGTCGGCGACACCTATCGCGCCGGCTATGCGGCAGCGTTCCGCCACAACGATCACTTCTGGCTGCAGCAGCTGCAGATGCCGTCGTGGCTGGTCTACCGCCATGGCGATCCGCTGCTGGCGCATATGCCGCGCCTGCAAGGTCTGCCCGCCAACGTAAACGTGGTTGAAGAGCCCGCCGGCATTCCGGCGATGCTCGACAGCATGGATGCTTGGTTGGCGCAGACATTGAAGGCCGAGTTGGCCTTCGTTGCTGGCAACACGGGTGCATCGGCGAACGCCCGCTGGCAGCGACGCATTGTTGCCACCGCCAGCGGTGACATGGCGGTATGGGAGCGGGCAGGGCAGGGCCGGCTGCGGCTATGCCTGCATGCACCCGGCACCCGGCCGCTGCTGCCGCAGCAGCTTGATGCAGATGACAGCGCGTGCGTGCTGCCAGATCTTCCCGGCCACGGCGCCTCCTGTGAAAGCGATGCTGCCCTGGATGCCGCCAGCGTGGTCGCTGCCTTGTTGGAGGCATTGCGCGACTGCGCCGAGTTGCCGGTGCTGATCGAAGCGCATGGCGCTGCAGCTGGTTATGTTCCCGCGTTGGTGGATGCGCTGGGAGCGCGTGTCAGCGAAGTCGTGCTGCATTCACCGTGGCTGCTCAGCGCTGAAGAACAGGCGTTGCTGCTGCAGAACCTGCCGACCACCGCAATCGACCGCGCCGGCGGCTACCTCTGCGATGCTTGGCAATGGGAGCGCGAACGCCACCTGTTGTGGCCGTGGCTGGCGCCAAGCGCTGCTGCGCGCCGCCGCGTGGACGCACCTGCGCCTGCCTTGGTGCATGCCAACGTTGTTGAACTGCTGCGCCTTGGCAACCGCCTGCATGGCCTGCTGCGCGATGTCACCGCACCAGACCTAGCCGCGCGCCTGCGCGCCTTGCCGGTGCCGCTGCGCGTGATCACCGATACCGAATCCGATTACCAGGGGCGCGCTGCCGCCCTGTCTGCCTGAGCCGAAGGACCCCCATGAGCAACGACACCGCAATCGCCGTCATCGCCACGCTGCAGTCCAGCTGGGGCGGCAGCATCGTCACCGATGCCAGTGAGCTTGAGTACTTCGCCACCGACGTCTACTCGCAGGGCCAACCCCTGCTGGCGGTGCTGCGCCCGAATGACGCGCAACAACTGGCCGCTGCGGTCAAACAACTCACCGACGCCGGTGTTGCGGTGATCGCACGCGGCGGCGGCATGAGCTATACCGGCGGCTATACCGCCGCGCACAGTCACAGCGTACTGGTGGATACCAGTTCGCTGGACAGGATCGTCGAGATCAACCTGCAGGACGCCTACGTCGTGGTCGAAGCCGGTGTTACCTGGCGGGCCCTGAAGGATGCGCTGGACGCCAAGGGCGTGCGCACCCCGTATTTCGGACCGATGTCCGGCTCGCATGCCACGGTTGGCGGCGGCATGTCGCAGGGCGCGATCTTCCACGGCACCGCGCGTTATGGCTGCTCGGCCGACGTGGTGCTGGGTTTGCAGGTAGTCACCGCCAATGGCGACATCCTCACCACCGGCTCGGCGGCGGCAGCCAACACCACGCCGTTCTTCCGCTGGTACGGCCCGGACCTGACCGGCCTGTTCCTGGGCGATTGCGGCCTGCTCGGTATCAAGACCCGCATCGTGCTCAAGCTCATCCCCAAGCATGCACATATCGATTACCTGTCCTGGCAGTTCCCGACTGCGGAAGGTCTGTTCGGCGCCTTGGGCGTGCTCTCACGGCACGGACTGGCCAGCGAAACCGCTGCCTTCGATCCGGCCCTGACCCGCGTGCGCATGCGCCGCGCCGGGCTGTCCAGTGACGTCAAGGCGCTGACCAATGTGATCAGGAAGGGCGGCCTGATCTCGGGTCTGAAGCTGGCGGTGAAGGGGCGCGACATCGTCGACCAGGAGCAGTTCTCGCTGCACATCACGTTGGAAGGCGACAGCGCGGCAGAAGTCGCTGATCGGGTCGCGCGTGCGCGCAAGCTGGTTGCTGAGTTCGGCGAGAGTATCGAGCCTTCGATTCCCAAAATGATGGCCGCCAACCCGTTTGCCGCCTGGAACTCGATGCTGGGTCCGCAGGGCGAGCGCTGGGCGCCAGTGCATGCGCTGGTGCCGCACTCCAAGGCCAGCAGCATGTTCAATGCCTTGCAGGACCTGTTCGCCCGCGAGCAGGAAACCATGGACAAGCACGGCATCTTCATCGGCACCCTGCTGTCCAGCGTGGGCGCGCAGGCGGTGGTGATCGAGCCCTGCATCTACTGGCCCGACAGCCACAATGCCTTCCACCAGCGCACGGTCGATGCCGACCACCGCGAGCGTATCGGCTGCCCGGGCGAACACCTGCCGGCCCGCGCTGCTGCCGACAGGCTCAAGCGGCAGATCGCCGACACCATGCGCGCGCATGGCGCGGCCAACCTGCAGCTGGGCAAGTTCTACGACTACCGCGCCGGCCGCGACCCGGCCGCGCTGGCGGTGCTGGACGCGGTCAAGGCCCAGCTCGATCCCAAGGGCCTGATGAACCCAGGCGTGCTGAGCCGCTGAGGTTGCGCGCTAGCCCCTCTCCCTCCAGGAGAGGGGTTGGGGAGAGGGTAGGCGCAGCCTGCTGCCAGCTGCGATCACCGACCAACGGCCAGGTCCAACGCCTGGCCGTCCGCGTTTGTGCCACCGCATCTGTCCAGCCTGAACCCCCGGTGCTGCCATGGCTGGCCGGTTTCCGTACCATCGGCAACAATATGCCGGCCTGATCCCACCCGGACGGCCCACGTTCGATGCAGATCGAGCCGCCACCCGCAGCCACCGAGACACTGTGAAAACACCCCAACAATTGCAGGTACTGATAGACGACGGCGTCATCGACGAGGTCCTGCGCCCGCTCAAGAGCGGCAAGGAAGCAGCGGTTTACGTGGTCCGCAGCGGCGACGAGATCCGTTGTGCCAAGGTCTACAAGGACATGGCGCAGCGCAGCTTCCAGCAGCGCGTGCAGTACCAGGAAGGCCGCAAGGTACGCGGCAGCCGTGAGGCCCGTGCCATCGGCAAGGCCAGCAACTACGGCCGCAAGCAGGCCGAAGCGGCCTGGAAGAACACCGAAGTGGACGCGCTGTACCAGTTGCGCGACGCAGGTGTGCGCGTGCCGGAACCGTTCGGCTATTTCCATGGCGTGCTGGTGATGGAGCTGGTGACCGACGCCGAGGGCTTCAGCGCCGCGCGTCTGGGCGAGGTGGAACTCAGTGCCGAGCAGGCGCGTGAGTTCCACACCGTGCTGGTGCAGCAGGTCAAGCTGATGCTGTGCTGCGGCCTGATCCACGGCGATCTGTCGCCGTACAACGTGCTGGTCGGGCCGGATGGCCCGGTGGTGATCGATTTCCCGCAGGTGGTCAGTGCCGGCGGCAACAACGCTGCCCGCACCATGCTGCTGCGCGACGTCAACAACCTCACCGCCAACCTCGGTCGTTGGGCACCGGAGCTGCTGGAGACCTGGTACGGCGAAGAGATGTGGGAGTTGTTCCAGGCTGGCGAGCTGCTGCCTGACACCGTGTTGACCGGCGAGTTCACCCCGGATGAGCATGCGGTGGACCTGGACAGCGTGCGTCACGCCATCAACGACGCCCGCGAAGAAGCGCTGATCCGCCAGCAAGGCCGCGAAGCCGCCGCCGAAGAAGACTACTGAAGGTAGTGCCGAGCCATGCTCGGCAGAGGCCTCACCAATGTAGTGCCGAGCCATGCTCGGCAGAGGCTTTCCCAGCCATCCATCAGCTTTGTAGGAGCGGCGTAAGCCGCGAAGCCCGCAGCGCTGGAAAGGCCGCAAAAGCCAACCCCTCCCCAACCCTCCCCTTTGCTATGCAAAAGGGAGGGAGCAGCAGCGGTAGTGCCGAGCCATGCTTGGCAGAGGCTTTACCGGTAATGCCCCCGCCGAGCATGGCTCGGCACTACGGAACAGCGCAGGCCTCACTCATCGCCAAGCGATGATTCCTCGCGTGGATCACCCAGCAGAAAAGAATCATCACCCGCAGCGGAAGTAACCCGCGCAGTACCGCCATTGCGCAGCTCCCAGTGCCAGCGCTCATAGCGGGTAGTGAGCGTGCCGCGCACATAGCAGGGCCCGTGCAGGAAGAAATCATGTTCCTGCCGCGGCGTGATCAGCACGGCATGGCGGAAGAACGCACGCAGCTGCTGCGGATCAGGTTTGAATCCATCACACAGGAGCGCATCGCGCTCGTTATCGACGCCGCTGCCGGTGACCACAATGTCGGACAATGCGCCCAGCGGACCGGGGTGAGTTGCGCATGCGCCCAGTAGCAGCGCTCCAGGCAACAACAGGCTGCGGCCGATCAAGCGCGAAGTGGTCGCCGTCAGGGTAAAAGCGCGGGAGATTCCATTCGTCACGGTGAAGTATTCCCTTCGCTCTGCAACTGGTAGTGCCCCGGTGTACCCAGAACCACATTGAAAACCCGCGGTTCCAGCGAATAGGCATGGACCAGATTGAGCTGCAACGCTGCGTCGCTCAGCACGACGGTGCCGCTTCGGTTGGGACACGACCAGAAGCTGTCCGATGCTTCAGCCAATGGCAGCTTTGCAACTGTCGCGAAGGGCTTTCCGGGTGCCGGTGCGCTCAGCCACTCAATCCAGACACGGCAGGAAACGTGCTCGAAGCCTACGTTCTCCAGACGCACCCGATAAACCCCTTGCTGTTGCCCTGACTGCCAGTGGCCGGCGGTGACGATGGCCAATGTGGCAGCCTCATCCGGAGCATCGGCTGCAGCAGCTGGCGTAACGGCAAGCAGCAAGCACAGCAGCATGGAATGACTATTCATGTCAGAGATCGTCCTTGGGAATCGAATGCGTGCTTCACGCGGGCGTGTACCTGCCCGCTTGCCGATCATAGCGAATCACGAACTGGAATCCGGCTGCCAGCAAGTGGTGGCATGGATGAAGCCATGGCAGCGGTAATTGGCTCCTTCGCAGGAAATCTGGGCGGTAACCCGTGTTGCGTCCTTTGCGAAGCTATAGCAGGCCACGGAGACCTCTCCGTTTACGCTCAACGCTGGCGCTGCAGATGGCCCGTAACGAAGCGTGAGCGTGCTCTCGAGCAGCTCACGGCAGGGTTCGAAGTCCAGTTCCGAACTGAAAACAAGCTGTTCCAGGATATGGTTGGGCGCTTCCGTACATGCCTGCACCAGATCCGTTTCGATATCGAACTCCTGGCCCAGCGTGAAACCGTTGAGTAGAGGCATGTGGACTTGACGACCTGCAGTTCAAAGATGACAGGTCGAGTGTATTTGGCGAGGCCAAACTGTGAAAGCGACCCGGACCGCCGCATGTAGTGCCGAGCCATGCTCGGCAAAGGGCCTTCCAGGCGATTGCAGGAGCGGCGCAAGCCGCGAAGCCGGTAGAAAGAAGTGCCGCTCGCTACAACCGACTGATCATCTTCAACCGCACCTGCGCCGAAGCCACATCGTGTCGCTGCGCCGCCATCGCACACAGATGATCCAGCAATGCCTGCGGCTGCAGCAGCATCGGATCCGCATCCTGCAGATGCACGGCCAGATGCCCCCACCAGAACGGGTGGCCATCAAGATAGATCTCATAACCGACGATGTAACGATGCGCATCCATATCAGGTGCCTACATGTACGCGATCACCGACGTCGCTGCAGCACAGGTGTTCCAGCGCCAGCTCCATGGCCAGCACATAGCTCTGCGCACAGTAGCCCTGGGCGATGCCAAGACGATGGCCAAGATGCTCCGGCAGGCAGGACTGCGGCGCATCGCTGGCGTCCTCATGAACCTCCACGTAGGCATTGCGCAGGCGTGGCAGCAGGCGCTGCAGGCGGGCGCTGTGCACGCAGGCTGCAGGGGCCAACAGGATCACGTCGCTTGGGGTGTGATCGGCCGCGCATAGCGAGTCCAGCAGCTCCTGTTCGGAGCGGCAGTTGCGCTGTGCCACGCTGATGCCGACGTCGAGTGCGCGATGCACCAAGGCATTCATGACCGGGCTTGGCAGCGGCATAGCAGCCTGCAGCAGCGCATCACAGGTATCGGGCCCACGCACGATGAAGATGGCCATGGCTCAGGCACCTTGTCCGTTGCTGAGCAGACGGGTGGTGATCGCCAGCGACAGGCGCCGCGCTTCGTCGGTACCGGTACTGCAGACCACCACCGCAGTCGCGGCGTGATGGGGATGCAGGTGGGTTTCCAGCGTATCGGCATCATTGCTGGCGATTTCGATGTAAGGCACCGGCAGGGCGTCCAATGCGCTGCACACAGTGCGGCCATGCAACGCCCACTGCGCATCGTCGGTGGCGCTGTTCTCGATCAGCACCCAGTCCGGCGCTTGCTGACGGGCGTTGTGCAGGCATTGTGCTAGCGCCGGCAGCGAACCGCAGTGCAGGCAGTGGAGTGGCTGTCCGGCGAGTTGTGCAGGCAGCAGGGACGCATCCGGCACTGCTGGGTTGCGGGTATGCCGGATCAGTAAAACGCTCATGTAGCACCACGTTCAAGCGCCATGCGGCGCGGTGGTGCCACGATGCGCCGCTGCGGCATCAAATCGCCATGGTGGCCGGGCGTGGCGGCGTAAAGTCTGCGTAGCAAAGCTTACGGCCGGCGTTCGGCAGTCGCTGGGAACTTCGCCCGGCCTTGGCGGTCGGTTGGCTACCCCCCCGTAGCTGGTGATTGGCCATGAATGAGACAGCGTCCGTTGCATCGCCGCATCCAGCCGTGGCTTGGGTGCGGCGGGAAGTATTGCCCTTGCTGGTGATGTTGCTGCTGTTGTTTGCTGCCCGCGACAGCCTGGCCAACCACTACCAGGTGCCCAGTGGCTCGATGCAGCCGACCTTGCAGCCAGGTGACCGGGTGGTGGTGGATATGCGTGCGTACGGCCTGCGCCTGCCCTTCACCGATGTGCAGCTGCTGGCCGGGCAGGCACCGCAGCGTGGTGATGTAGCGATATTTGATTCCCCGGCCGATGGTACGCGGCTGATCAAACGCGTGGTCGCCGTGGCCGGTGATCGGGTGCAGCTGCACGACGGCTATCTGTTCATCAACGAGCAGCCGTTGCGCCAGGCGGTTGCGCGTGAGCTGTTCGGTAACAAACAGGTGCAGCTGGACCTGCAGGACGGCGGTGGCCCGGATATCAACGGCATCACCATTCCGGCCGGCAAGCTGCTGGTGGTGGGCGACCATCGCGGTAACAGTTTTGATGGTCGCTTCTTCGGTTTGGTGGATGCCGATACGGTCTACGGCAAGGCGGTGGCGGTGTATTGGCGGCGCGGGGAAGGGCCGGAGTGGCGGCGGTTGTAAGCGGCGATGGCGAAGAAGAAAAACCGGCACGGAAACGTGCCGTTTTTTTTGCCTTCGTTTTTGTTATTTCTTGTAGGAGGGCGTAAGCCGCGAAGCTGACGGTGCCGGCAAGCTGCATGGATGCAGTGGCAAGTGGAAGGGTGGTTGTATTGATATCGGCTTCGCGGCTTGCGCCGCTCCTACAAAATTCACGCATTGGTAATACCAATTTCCTTCACTAACCCTATGGTCTAATAGGATCTTCGCGGAAACGGCGATTCAATCGCGGTTCGCTGGTCGTGTTGATTGAATATTGGTAGTACCAATATTCGCGACCACGGCCATCTCCACCTGCGGGTGGGCCGCCTTTCGCCTTTGACGAGAACCTGCATGCAGCCCTGGGAACAACTGTACGACCCCGCTGGCAACCTCTGGCTGTCCAGCCTGATCGCGCTGTTGCCGATCGCTTTCTTCTTCGTCGCCCTGGCCGTGCTGCGCATGAAGGGCTGGCTGGCCGGTACCATCACCGTCGCCATCGCGCTGGCGGTTGCGCTGCTGTTCTATCGCATGCCGGTGTCGCAGGCCTTGGGTGCAGCAGGATTCGGCTTCCTGTACGGGCTGTGGCCGATTGCCTGGATCATCATCGGCGCGGTGTTCCTGTACAAGGTTTCGGTCAAGACCGGTCAGTTCGCGATCATTCGCGCCTCGATCCTGTCGGTGACCGAAGACCAGCGCCTGCAGATGCTGATGGTGGGCTTTGCGTTCGGTGCATTCCTTGAAGGTGCCGCAGGTTTTGGCGCACCGGTGGCGATCACCGCCGCGTTGCTGGTCGGCTTGGGTTTCAAGCCGTTGTACGCCGCTGGTCTGTGCCTGATCGTCAACACTGCGCCGGTTGCGTTCGGTGCGATGGGCATCCCGATCATCGTCGCCGGCCAGGTCACCGGGCTGGATGCGTTCGAGATCGGGCAGATGGCCGGCCGCCAGCTGCCGTTCCTGACCATCATCGTGCTGTTCTGGATCATGGCCATCATGGATGGCTGGCGCGGCATCAAGGAAACCTGGCCGGCAGTGTTGATCGCCGGCGGTTCGTTCGCCATCGCGCAGTACCTGACCTCCAACTTCATCGGCCCGGAACTGCCGGACATCACCGCTTCGTTGGCGTCGCTGGTGTGCCTGACGCTGTTCCTGCGCCGTTGGCAGCCAAAGCGCATCTTCCGCTTTGAAACCGACGCCAGTGCCGAGGCTGCCGCCCAGGCATCTGCCGCACCGCGCTACAGCGCCGGCCAGATCACCAAGGCGTGGTCGCCGTTCCTGATCCTCACCGCGATGGTGACGTTGTGGAGCATCAAGCCGTTCAAGGCCTTGTTCGCTGCCGGCGGCCCGCTGGAGAGCTGGGTGCTGAAGTTGCCGGTGCCGGGCCTGGACCAGCTGGTGCAGAAGATGCCGCCGATCGTCAACGCGCCTACCGCCTATGAGGCCGTGTACAAGTTCGATGCGTTCTCGGCCACCGGCACCGCGATCATGCTGGCAGCGGTGATCGCCATCATCTACCTGCGCATGCCGGTACGTGCGGCGGTGCGCACCTTCGGCGAGACCGTCAATGAACTGAAGATGCCGATCTACTCGATCGGCATGGTGCTGGCCTTTGCCTTCATCGCCAACTACTCCGGCTTGTCGGCAACATTGGCCTTGGCGCTTGCGCATACCGGCAAGGCATTCACCTTCTTCTCGCCGTTCCTCGGCTGGCTGGGTGTGTTCCTGACCGGTTCGGACACCTCGTCAAACGCCTTGTTCTCGGCCTTGCAGGCGACTACCGCGCAGCAGATTGGTGTATCGGAAGTGCTGCTGGTCGCCGCCAATACCACCGGCGGCGTCACCGGCAAGATGATCTCTCCGCAGTCCATCGCCATTGCCTGTGCGGCGGTGGGCCTGGCTGGCAAGGAATCGGACCTGTTCCGCTTCACCGTCAAGCACAGCCTGATCTTCACGGTGATGGTCGGCTTGATCACCACCGCGCAGGCCTATTGGCTGACCTGGATGATTCCCTGAGCCATGGCCGCGCGCATCCGCCAACGCCGCGCAGCTTCGGGCCACAATGTCGGCATGAGTACGCAACGTATTTCCGACAAGGTGGCCGCGCAGCTGCGCGTGCTGGTGGACGAACAACAGCTGCAGCCGGGTGACCGGCTGCCCTCCGAGCGCGCACTGGCGGTGCAGCTCGGGGTCTCGCGCACGGCGCTGCGTGAGGCGATTGCCCAGCTTGGCAGCCAGGGCTTGCTGGTGGCGCGGGTTGGCGGTGGCACCTATGTTGCCGAACCGGCTGCGCGCGCCCGGCAGGCCTTGGATGAACCACTGGTGCCGTATCTGCCGCTGTTTCAGGGGGATCCGGAATACCGCTTCGACGTTCTGGAAATCCGCCACGCGCTGGAAGGCGCTACCGCTTGGCATGCCGCGCTGCGGGCAACCGACGAGGACCGTGTGCGTATCGCGCAGGCCTTCCAGACCATGATGGATGCGCATGGCAAGGATGATCCGGCCGGCGAAGCGCGCGCCGACGCGGCCTTCCACCTGTCCATCGCCGAGGCCTCGCACAATCTGGTGCTGTTGCAGGTAATGCGCGGCCTGTTCGAGCTGCTGCAGACCAATATCTCGCAGAGCCGTGAAAAGCTCTACACCGCATCGACAACATTTTCTCCCCTGTCCGACCAGCACCGCGAAATGATGGATGCGGTACTGGCCGGCGATCCCGAGCGTGCGCGCGCCGCAGCGCACACCCATCTTGAGTTCGTGCACACGACACTGCGCACGCTTGATGAAGACGAGGCGCGGCGTGCCCGCGCTTCGCGGCTTCCCTCACCCCACGGTTGACCCATGATCATCTCCGCCTCCACCGATTACCGTGCGGCCGCGCAGCGTCGTCTGCCGCCGTTTCTGTTCCACTACATCGATGGCGGCGCGTATGCCGAACACACGCTCAAACGTAATGTTTCCGACCTGTCCGACATCGCGCTGCGCCAGCGCATCCTGCGCGACATGTCTGATTTGAGCCTGGAAACCGAGTTGTTCGGCGAGAAGCTGGCGATGCCGGTTGCGCTGGCTCCGGTCGGCTTGACCGGCATGTATTCACGCCGTGGCGAAGTGCAGGCGGCACGCGCGGCGGACAGTCGCGGCATTCCTTTCACGCTGTCGACGGTGTCGGTGTGCCCAATTGAAGAAGTGGCACCTGCGATCAAGCGGCCGATGTGGTTCCAGCTGTATGTGCTGCGCGACCGCGGCTTCATGCGCAATGCGCTGGAGCGCGCGCAGGCTGCTGGCGTCACCACGCTGGTGTTCACCGTTGACATGCCGGTGCCGGGCGCGCGCTATCGCGATGCGCATTCGGGCATGAGTGGCCCGAATGCCGGCATGCGCCGCATTGGCCAAGCGATGACCCATCCGCGCTGGGCCTGGGATGTGGGTCTGCTCGGACGTCCACATGATCTGGGCAACATCTCTGCCTATCGCGGCAGTCCGACTGGGCTGGAGGACTACATCGGTTGGCTGGGCAACAACTTCGACCCGTCGATTTCGTGGAAGGATCTGGAATGGATCCGCGAGTTCTGGAAGGGGCCGATGGTGATCAAGGGCATTCTTGATCCGGACGATGCGCGCGATGCGGTGCGCTTTGGCGCCGATGGCATCGTGGTCTCCAATCACGGCGGTCGCCAGCTGGATGGCGTGCTGTCTACCGCTCGAGCCTTGCCGGCGATTGCCGATGCAGTGCAGGGCGATCTGAAGATTCTCGCCGACTCGGGCATCCGCACAGGTCTGGACGTGGTGCGCATGCTCGCACTCGGCGCTGACAGCGTGCTGTTGGGTCGTGCCTTCGTCTACGCGCTTGCCGCGCAGGGCGAGGCTGGCGTGGCCAACCTGCTGGACCTGATCGCCAAGGAAATGCGCGTGGCGATGACGCTTACCGGTGCACGCCGCATTGCCGATATAAGCCGCGACTCGCTGGTCAACCTGGCATGAGTGCGAACGAGGCACTGCTGGCGCAACTGCGCGTCGCCGTTGGTGATGCCCATGTACTGACTGGCGACAAGGCAACCCGGCGCTTCCGCAAGGGGTACCGCTTTGGCGATGGCGCTGCGCTGGCGGTGGTGCGACCGGGCAGTCTGCTGGAGATGTGGCGCGCCCTGCAGGCAGCGGTGCAGGGCGGGGCGGCCATCATCCTGCAGGCGGCCAATACCGGGCTGACCGGCGGCTCGACGCCGGATGGCAACGACTATGGTCGACCGATCGTGCTGATCAGCACGCTGCGCCTGACCGGCGTGCAGTTGCTTGATGAAGGACGGCAGGTACTGTGCCTGCCCGGCGCCACCTTGGACCGTCTCGAACAGACGCTGGCACCGCTCGGGCGCGAACCGCATTCGGTGATCGGCTCTTCGTGTATCGGTGCCTCGGTGTTGGGCGGTGTATGCAACAACTCCGGTGGCTCGCTGGTACGGCGTGGGCCGGCCTATACCGAGATGGCGCTGTATGCGCAGGTTGATGGCGAAGGTCGCTTGCAGCTAGTGAACCATCTCGGCATCGCTTTGGGCGACACGCCGGAAGAAATCCTGCAGCGCTTGCAGGCCGGCGATTACCAGCCTGCCGATGTGCGTGTTGATGGCGATCGTGCCGGCTCCGATCCGCGCTATGCGGAGCAGGTGCGGCAGGTGGATGCGGCAACCCCAGCGCGTTTCAATGCCGACCCCAGCCGTCACTACGAAGCGGCCGGTTCGGCCGGCAAACTGGCGGTGTTCGCGGTGCGCCTGGACACCTTTGCCAAAGAAGCGGCCGAGGTGTTCTATATCGGCAGCAACAGCACCGAAAGCCTCACTGCTATCCGACGGCAGCTGCTGACCGGTTTCGAGCGTGTGCCGATCTCAGGCGAATACATTCACCGCGTTGCCTATGACATTGGCGAGCGCTACGGCAAGGATACTTTCCTGCTGATCGACAAGCTCGGCACCGCGCGTGTACCAGCTGCGTTTGCATTGAAGAGCCGGGTTGATGGCTGGTTCGAGCGCTTGGGTCTGCGCGGCGTTACCGATCATGCAATGCAGTTGCTGACCGGACTATTGCCCTCGCATCTGCCCAAGCGCATGGGCGAGTTCCGCCAGCGCTATGAGCACCATCTGCTGGTCAAGGTTTCCGCGCAGGATGCGGCGGCGACGGAAAGCTGGTTGCGCCAGTTCTTCGCCGGGCATGACGGCGCTTACTTCCACTGCACGCCTGACGAAGGCCGCAAAGCCTTCCTGCACCGGTTCGCCGTGGCTGGTGCGGCGGTGCGCTATCGCGAAGTACATCGCGCGCAGGTTGAGGACATTGTTGCCCTGGATATCGCCTTGCGCCGCGACGACCTCGATTGGTTCGAGCAGCTGCCGGCCGAGCTGGATGCGCGCTTGCTGCACAAGCTCTATTACGGTCACTTCCTGTGCCATGTATTCCACCAGGACTACATCGCGCGCAAGGGTGAAGACCCGATGGCGATCGAGCACGCCATGTGGAAGCTGCTGGACGAGCGCGGCGCCGAATACCCGGCTGAACACAACGTCGGTCACCTGTATCCGGCCAAGCCGGCGCTGGCGCAGTTCTATCAGCAGCTGGACCCGAGCAACACCTTCAACCCGGGTATCGGCCAGACCAGCAAGCAGCCGGGCTGGGAGGGTTGTGATTGCGCGGAGCATTGAAGCGCAAGCCATCTGCTTAAGCCCCTCTCCCGTTTACGGGAGAGGGGTTGGGGTGAGGGGAAGCTTCTAGCTGGCTTGTCATTCCCGCGCAGGCGGGAATCGCTCTTTACGTGGGGTGTCAGGTAGGAGCAAAGGCTGGAGCAAAGGCTGGAGCAAAGGCTGGAGCAAAGGCAAGGGCGATTCCCGCCTGCGCGGGAATGACGACAAAAAAGCGGGGGCAAAAGCGAAGGCAAAAGCAAACAAGCCCAAAGCAAACAGGCACAAGCCTTATCGCTCCGAATGCCCGGTATCGTCGTACTGCCGCGGCGCAAACAGATCCGGCTGGATCAGCTCCACAAATGCCCGCGCCTGCGGCGACAGCACCTTGCCCCGCCGCACCACCACGCCATAGCTGCGCGAGGGGAAGTAGTCACTCATCGCCCGCGTCGCCAGCTTGTCGCGGTCGCCATCGTTCAAGCACAGGGCGGTGACGATGCTGATGCCCATGCCCATCGCCACGTACTGCTTGATCACTTCCCAGCCGCCAACCTCCAGCGCCACGGTGTACGGCACGCGGTGCTGCTGGAACACCAGGTCGACCAGCCGCCAGGTGATCTGCCGGCGCGGCGGCAGGATCAGCGGCCACGGCGACAGGTCTTCCAGAGTCAGGTTCTTCTTCTTCGCCAGCGGGTGGTCGGGCGGGGTGATCAATACCTGGTCGAAGCGGTAGACCGGCGCGTAGCTGAGGTCGGCCGGCACATCCATCATCGAGCCGATGGCCAGGTCAGCGGCGTCGCTGCGCAGCAGGTCGGTGCCGTCGGCGCTGATTGCGTTGTGCAGGGTCAAGCGCACGTCCGGGTGAAGTTTTCGGAAGTTTTCGACGATCTTTGGCAGTAGATACAGGATGGTCGACGAATTTGCCGCGATATTGAGCTCGCCTGCATCCAGCCCGCTGACCTTCTCGCGGAAGCGCGGCAGCAGTCCGTCCAGGCTTTCCACCAGTGGCTGCGCCATGTCGTACAGCAGCTGGCCCTCGCGGGTGGGCACCAGGCGGCGCCCGCTGCGCTCGAACAACACCACTCCCAACTCCCGTTCCAGCGCCTGCAGCTGCAGGCTCACCGCCGGTTGGCTGACGAAAAGTGCTTCCGAAGCACGCGAAACCGAGCCCAATCGCACCGTCTGCAGGAATGCCCGCAGCGGCTTGAGTCGATCAGACTTGTAGGAAAAACGCGGGGTTACGGGCGGCTTGGTGGGCATGTTGAAGCAAGTATTAGCACAACTTATAAATAACATTGCAAAAACTGTTTTGTTAAATACCTGCCTGCGGCCGCACGTTGGAGTCCCCGACATACGCAGGTACCTCCGATGTCCGCCGTCGCCCACGCAGTCGCTACCCCGCAGTCCGCCCCCCGCCCGACCCCGGGCATCACCCTGACCACCCAGCTGGCCGGCCAGTCCGCGCTGCTGCCGGCCGGCGTGCTGGGCCTGCTCGTATCGCTGCACCGTGCGGTCGAGCCGGGCCGGCAGGCGCGCTTGGCTGCCCGCCGCGAGCGTCAGGCCTTCTTCGACCAGGGCGGGCTGCCGGACTTCCGTGCCGATACCCGCGGCATCCGTGAAGAAGACTGGAGCGTGGCGCCGATTCCGGCCGCGTTGCAGGACCGCCGCGTCGAGATCACTGGCCCGACCGACCCGAAGATGGTCATCAACGCGCTGAACTCCGGCGCCAAGGTGTTCATGGCGGACTTCGAGGACTCGACCTCGCCGACCTGGCGCAATGTGCTGTCCGGCCAGCAGACGATGAAGGCGGCGGTGCGCGGCGATCTGGATTTCACCGCGCCGGCCACCGCCAAGGGCCCGGGCAAGCACTACACGCTGCGCCCGGCCGACGAACAGGCGGTGCTGATCGTGCGCCCGCGTGGCTGGCACCTGGACGAGAAGCACGTGCTGATCGACGGCCAGCCGATTGCCGGCGGCCTGTTCGATGCGGCCCTGTTCGCCTTCCACAACGCCCAGACGCTGATGGACAAGGATCGCGGCCCGTACTTCTACCTGCCCAAGCTGCAGTCGATGGAAGAGGCGGCGCTGTGGGAGACCGCGCTGTCGCACATCGAAGGCATGCTGTGCCTGCCGCATGGGCAGATCAAGGTCACCGTGTTGATCGAGACACTGCCGGCGGTGTTCGAGATGGATGAGATCCTGTACGTGCTGCGCGACCGCATTGTTGGGCTGAACTGCGGGCGCTGGGACTACATCTTTTCCTATCTGAAGACCTTCCGTCGCCATGCCGACAAGGTGCTGCCCGAGCGCGGCCAAGTGACGATGACGCAGCCGTTCCTGAAGGCGT
The DNA here is from genome assembly GCF_056760195.1 of Stenotrophomonas sp. STEN020. Classification (NCBI taxonomy): domain Bacteria; kingdom Pseudomonadati; phylum Pseudomonadota; class Gammaproteobacteria; order Lysobacterales; family Lysobacteraceae; genus Stenotrophomonas; species Stenotrophomonas sp. STEN020. Next base: position 20,192 of record NZ_JBRREI010000036.1, on the reverse strand, counting down.
ATTCGGAACTGCTGATCAAGACCTGTCATCGCCGTGGTGCGCATGCGATGGGTGGCATGGCCGCGCAGATCCCGATCAACCACGATGCGGCCGCCAACGAGCAGGCGATGGCACGGGTGCGCGCCGACAAGCTGCGCGAAGTGACTGCCGGCCACGACGGCACCTGGGTGGCGCACCCGGCGCTGATCCCGGTGGCGCGCGCCATCTTCGACGAGCACATGTCCGGTCCCAACCAGCACCACGTGCTGCGCCGTGACGTGCAGGCCAATCGCGATGAACTGATCGCGCCCTGCAGCGGCACCGTTACCCGCGCGGGTTTCGAGAACAGCGTCGAGGTCTGCGTGCGCTACCTGGCCGCCTGGCTGGACGGCAATGGCTGCGTGCCCATCCACAACCTGATGGAAGACGCAGCTACCGCCGAGATCAGCCGCAGCCAGATCTGGCAGTGGCTGCATGCCGGCAACCAGCATCTGGATGACGGCACCGCGATCGACTTCGCGCTGCTGGCCAACACCCTGCGCGCCCTGCCGGCGCGCCTGGGCGACACCTCCGCACTGCCCGGTGGCAGCCGCATCACCCAGGCCATCGGCCTGCTCGACCAGCTCAGCCGCGCCGACGAGCTGACCGACTTCCTGACCTTGCCTGCCTACCGGCAGATCGATTGACCCTTCCCCTTACGCAAGCACGACTTTTCGAGGACAGCACGATGAGCAGCTACCAGCAACAGATCGACGCCCTGCAGCACGACTGGGATACCAACCCGCGTTGGAAGGGTTTGAAGCGCACCTACAGCGCCGCCGACGTGGTGCGCCTGCGCGGCAGCGTGCAGCCGGAACATACCCTGGCCAAGCGCGGTGCCGAGCGCCTGTGGGAACTGGTCAACGGCGGCTCGAAGAAGGGCTACGTCAATGCCTTCGGTGCAATCAGCGCCGGCCAGGCGATGCAGCAGGCCAAGGCCGGGCTGGAAGCGGTGTACCTGTCCGGCTGGCAGGTGGCCGCCGACGGCAATACCTCCGAAACCATGTACCCGGACCAGTCGCTATACGCCTACGACTCGGTGCCGACCATGGTCCGCCGCATCAACAACACCTTCCAGCGCGCCGATGAGATCCAGTGGAAGAACATCATCGACGGCAAGGTCAAGGCTGAGGACGCGATCGACTTCTTCCTGCCCATCGTTGCTGATGGCGAGGCCGGCTTCGGCGGCGTGTTGAACGCCTATGAGCTGATGAAGAACATGATCGTCGCCGGTGCCGCGGCAGTGCACTTCGAGGACCAGCTGGCGGCAGTGAAGAAGTGTGGCCACATGGGCGGCAAGGTGCTGGTGCCGACCCAGGAGGCGATCCAGAAGCTTTCTGCCGCCCGCCTGGCCGCCGACGTGCTGGGCGTGCCGACCATCGTGCTGGCGCGTACCGATGCCGAAGCCGCCAACCTGCTGACCAGCGACTTCGACCCGAACGACACCCCGTTCATTACCGGCAAGCGCACCGCCGAGGGCTTCTACAAGGTCAAGAACGGTCTGGAGCAGGCGATCAGCCGCGGTGTCGCCTACGCCCCGCACGCCGACCTGGTGTGGTGCGAGACCGGCACCCCGGACCTGGGCTTCGCCCGCGAGTTCGCCCAGGCCGTGCATGCCGCCAGCCCCGGCAAGCTGCTGTCCTACAACTGCTCGCCCTCGTTCAACTGGAAGAAGAACCTTGACGACAAGACCATCGCCAAGTTCCAGGACGAGTTGGCCGCGTTGGGCTACAAGTACCAGTTCATCACCCTGGCCGGCATCCACATCAACTGGTTCAACACCTTCAAGTTCGCCCACGACTACGCCCGGGGTGAAGGTATGCGCCACTACGTGGAGCAGGTGCAGGAGCCGGAATTTGCCGCCCGCGACAAGGGTTACACCTTCGTCTCACACCAGCAGGAGGTGGGCGCAGGCTACTTCGACGATGTGACCACGGTGATCCAGGGCGGCGCCTCCAGCGTGACCGCGCTGACCGGGTCGACCGAAGAGGAGCAGTTTCAGACTGAAGTAGCTGCCTGAGGGCGCTGGCCAGGTCGTTTCAAAGGGGCTCTTACGAGCCCCTTCTTTTTTTTGCTTGATCCAGCATCAAACGGTGTAAGGGATCACAAAACCGATAATTTTGGTGATAGGCTCGCGAGATTACTCGTCTCACATGGGCGAGCAGTCCATGAGGCATGGAATGAGCGGCATGGGAACAGGGGGTTTGGCACTGGAGTCTGAACTTTCCGTCGCTACGTCGGCGGGAAGCGCGGTGCTGCGTGCGCAATTGTCACCGGTGGAATTTGCACTGTTTGCCCAGTACGGCGTTCGTCGTGCGCTGCAGGCCGACCAGGTGCTGTTCCGCCGTGGTGATCTGGGCAGCTCGATGTTCATCATTGTCAGCGGCACCATCAGCCTGGACTTTGGTGCCGGCCTGGCGCCAAAGCCCATGGGCAGCAACGACTTCTTTGGGGAGCTCGGGCTGTTGATCGAGCGCCACCCGCGTTCCTGCGATGCGCGCGCCAACTGTGACAGCGTGCTGTTGGAAATCACCCATGCCAACTTCCATCGGCTGATCGACCAGGATCCGGCGATGGTGGTGTTCTTCCTGCGCCGCACCCTGTCGCGGGTGGTGTCTAGCGAACAGCGCCTGATTGCCCAGCTCAGCCGTCGCAATCACGAACTGGAAACCGCGCTGGGCAATCTCTACAGCGCCAACCATGAGCTGCACCACACCCGCGAGCTGGTCTACAGCGATGACCTGACCGGACTCAGCAATCGCCGCGCGCTGACCGCCTATCTGCAGAAGTCACATCGCTCCGGTCATCGACCGCAAGGCCTGTTGCTTCTGGATTGCGATGACTTCAAGGGCCTGAACGACTCTTACGGTCACCTTGCAGGTGACCATGCACTGCAGTGTTTCGGCCGTATTCTTGCATCGGTAACCGGAAAGGACGATATCGCCTGCCGCCTTGGCGGCGACGAGTTCTGCGTATTACTGATGAAAGCTGACGCCGAGAGTCTGTCGCGCACCGCTGATTTCGTGCTGGAAGCGATGCGCCATCTGATCGCCTATCCCGGTGCAACGGTCGGCGCCTGCTCGCTTAGCGTTGGCATGGTGTTGATCGATGAGGATCACCATTGGAACGACGCCTATTCGCGCGCTGATCAAGCGCTGTACCTGGCAAAGCGCGAAGGCGGTAATCGCGCTCAGTGGTTCCTGGAGCAGTCCGGTGACCACGGCTAGCCCGGCGTAACGCATGACCAGAGAGACCGACGCGCTCTCGTCCGATCGCCAGCTCAAGACGCTGGTGCTCACCGATCTTTGTGACTCGGTGGAGCTGACGGCACGGATTGGCGACGCGGCAGCTGCTGAGCTGTTCCGCACCTTGGACGTGCGTGCGCTGCAGCTGCTGCAGCGTTGGAAAGGTCGGTTGATCGACCGTTCCGACGGCATGTTCCTGCTGTTCGATGTGCCTACCCAGGGCCTGGGTTTTGCCTTGGATTACCTGGACGCCCTGGCTGAGATCGGCAGGGAGCGCAAGCTGCCGCTGCAGGCGCGGGTCGGCATCCATGTAGGGGACGTGCTGTTCTGGCGCAACGATGACGATGCGGTTGCCGCCGGTGCCAAACCGCTGGAGGTGGAGGGCGTGGCCAAGCCCACCGCAGCCCGCCTGATGGCGTTGGCGCGGCCGAATCAGATTCTATTGTCGTCAGTGGCTGAAGCGCTGTTGCGCCCAAGCCAACGTGAGCTGGGCGAACGCGGTGCGAACCTGCAATGGAAGTCGCACGGTCGCTGGTATTTCAAGGGCCTGCCGACGCCACAGGAAGTGTTTGAAGTGGGCACAACGGGAAGCGCTCCACTGCGCATGCCGGCCCGTTCCAGCAAGGCGTGGCGGCGTCTACCGCTATGGCTGCGACCGGCGGCGTTGGTCGCCGAGTTGATGTTGGTAATGGCAATCGGCGCCGTGGCATGGGCGTTGGTTCGGCCGGAGCCAGCGATCGCTTTCGCCGAGCGGGATTGGGTGGTGGTGGGGGACTTCACCAACCAGACCGGCAACCTGGTGCTGGACGACGCCCTCCAGCAAGCATTGAGGATCAGCCTGGAGCAATCCCGGCACGTGAATGTCATCAGTGATCTGAAGGTGCGTGAGACGCTCCGGCAGATGCGCAAGGACCCGGCACAGCCGCTGGATCGTGATACAGCCAAAGAGGTTGCCATCCGAGATGGCGCGCGCGCCGTGGTCATGCCAAGTGTGCAGGAGATTCATGGAAAGCTGCGCGTCAGCATGGATGTTATCGATCCGGTATCCGGTAGGGTCGTGTACTCAGAGCACTCGGAAGGTAGAGGGCTGGATTCCGCGCTGGCCTCCCTGGACAAGGTTGCTACAGCAATTCGCTTGAAGCTTGGCGAGACGAACGAAGCATTGGGTCGGGCCTCATTGCCGTTGCCGCAGGTTGCTACCAACAATCTCGACGCGCTGCATGTGTATGCAGCCGCGCAGGCTGCGTACGGAATCGGGGAGATTCAGAAGTCTTTGGAGTACTACCAGGTCGCCACACGATTGGATCCAACGTTCGCAATGGCGTTTCTTGGGGAGATGCGTTCGTTCGTGGGGTTGGGGCATCTGGATGAAGCCAGGACCAGCTTGGCGTCGGCGGAAGGTTTGCGTGATCGGCTGAGTGCTCGTCAGGCGCTGTACATGGATGCATGGAAAAACCAGTTGTACGATGGCAATGAAGTCACGAGCTTTCGGTCATGGAAAATGCTGGCCGATCTTTACCCTGATCATCATGGGGCAAATGCCAATCTGGCCCTCGCAGCTCTTTCGTTGGGTCGCTATGCAGAGGCCGAGCGGGCGGCCGAACGTGTCGATGTTCCCCAGGTTGAACTGCGCAGCGCCGCGCTTCAGCTGCATGGCCGGGTGCAATTAGTCCAAGAGCGAAGAAGGGAAGCAATAGCATCGTTGCGTGAGGCCATGGTGTTGGCTGATGGTCGTAGCAATCGATACTTGATTGGTGCGTTGGCTGCCAATGATGAAAGTGCTGCGGCATGGGGAATACTAATGACGCTACCTCAGGGCAATCCTGGTGGGTGGCTTGATGGAACCTCGTTGGCGTTGAGTGATGGAAAGCTGGAGGAGGCATTGGCAGGCGTGGATGGGGCGGCAGCCCGCTGCGACGACCAAAGCCTGGAGTGTGAGTTGCTGGCAGCGGTGCGGATCACAGCACATGCAGCTGCCGGGTCTTGCCTCCCTCCGGTGCAAATCCAGGCCGTGCTGAAGCCGCTGCTTGATAAAACAACCGATCCAAAGCAGACCGACCGAGGGCAGCGCCTGTATTACGCGGCTGCAGTTATCTACTCAAGCCAGCGTATGGGGCATACGTTCGAATCGCAGCGCAAGAAGCTGGATGGCTTGGCTTTGGAGGTGCGTGATCCACGTGCTTCGGAGCTGATCGCGTTGGTGGGCCAGAACGAACTGCGTCTTTCAGGTGGTGCCAAGGACGTGCTGCCGAATTTGCGCGCAATGGTAAACGGCGGTGAACTCTTTCAGGTGCACAGCGTGTTGGCTGCTGCATACCACGATGTTGGCGATGCAGTTGCGGCGGCCAATGAGCTCGCCTGGCTGAAAGCAAATCGAGGGCGTGCTTACGCTGAGTATGCTGGAAGCTCAGCGTTGCAGGCGTTGAATGTCATGGACAGTACCAAGTCGCCCGCAGGCAATGCATGTGTGGCATCGTCTGCGAGCGGGCGCTGATAAGTTTGATCGCTGTTGATCAGTTGCTGGTTCTTCCGTCGACGAAGCAAAACGCAATGGAAAAGATGCTGGTGCTTGTCAGATGTTCAATCATGCGGTCTCGTGCGATCGTCATATCCTCGATGGACGCAAGTTCACCGGGCATGCTGCACTCCTGAGCAGAGTTGGCAGCGTTTTTACTGATCCTTGCCAGCGCGGTAGCTGGATTGGACTGGAACTCCTGACGAAATACAGGATCTGTAGTCAGAAGTTCTAAAAGGGTGATGGCTTCCGTTTGAGTCAGTGGCGCTTTCTCTTTCGACATTGTCAGTTCTTCTTATCAATGGAGTGGTCACATCAGTGAACTATAACGGCCCGCTTGGCGAGCACTTTAGACGAACTTCGCAACTATAAGCTGGTGCCGCCACGCAATATTCGAAAGTGTCATGGCTGTATCCGCGAGGTCCGTGATAGCGGCGCTGCTGGCACATTGGCAAGGCAAGCGTCTGGCCGAAGGTATTGCGAAGAAATTGGCAGTGCGTCTATGTAGTCATGTTGAGTGCATATCGTGATCGTTCTGGGTATTGAGCAAGATCGGGTGTCGTTGGAGAATGCACTTTCGTAAAACTGCGTTTGAAGAAGCGGGACGCTAGCAACGGCGGGCCGTAGTTTGGCGGGTCTTTTGTCATCACTATCTCAGAGGATATGAAATTGAAAGAAAAGGCGCCTTGTTCAATGATCGATGCAGTGAAGATTCTGGATCTTCTTGTTACGGATGATGCGTTTCGTGACGCTTTTCAGGAGAGTCCCGGAGAAGCGCTGAGGAAGGTCAGCCCCGAAGCTGCAAAGGCCGCTGCGCTTTGTGCGTTGCCGGGGCCGCTGGCTTCGAAGGAGGATCTCGCTGTTTCTCGCGCGCGGTTGGTCGAAGTGCTGGCTTCGGTTGGGCTGTTCTATCAGCCGTATTGCTTTGTTGATGAGGCATCGGGGCAGGTTGTTGCACTGGCTGCCTAGGGCCCATTGCGGAATATAGAGCCGTGGTGGCTTCAGATGGGTGGCCTGATTGGAGGCGGCTGCCTTTGTCAGTTGCAATCAGGCTGCCGATCTTGTTTACGGCGAGGGGATGGTTTTGCGGGTTCTGCAAGCAGGCCCGCTGAAGTCTCCCGCCGAGATAGGCCGATGACGATTGGGATGTTTGCGGGATTGGAAGAGTGGCGGCGGGGAGCGCTGGAGAAGGCGCGCCCTGCCGCCACTGCCAATCTGGACAAGCCCGTGTTCGAGGCGATCCTGCCTATCTACCTTGTCCCGTCTTGTAGCCTTCCAGCATTTGCTGATGGCGACGCGGGGAAGCACTGGGGTCTGCCATCGATTGAAGGTGCGCCGTTCTCCAAAGCCTTGGTGATTGATCCCAGGCGTTCGTGTCGGGTGTGGACATTTCGCACTGGTACGCGCAACTGCCGCTACATGTGTTCGCTCAATACGCAAGAAAAGAGGAATGATGAATTACCGACGTTGTCACGCAGTGGCAGTTCTTCCTGAAGAGAAGGCTACGTTCTCGCTGAACGCTCTGATCTCTGGTGGTTCCGGACTTGAGTATGAACGTTGTATCCGCGTTTACGCGGCGCATCTGGATACGGTGTGCACACTGGAAGTGGAGGCTTGCATGCTGCTGCTTTCCACCAGCGCCGAACAATGGAGGCAACTTCCCGATGACGCGGTGGCTCGCGAGCAGGTGCTCAAACTGGTCGAGCTTGGTCTATTGGTGCTGGATGTGGATGCCCCAGGAAATCAAGCACACGCTGACCTGCGTGTTCGAGAGAACCACTGGTGGCCGCTGTCTGCTATCCACTATCGTCATTCGCGCTGGGACGGGGTGGACAGCGCGGGTGAGATGGAACGAAGCCAGATGCTTACCGCCAAGGACCTGGTGCGGAAGCTGGGGGTGCCGCCTTCGGAGGCTCCAGATCGACAGGCTGGTGCGCTGGCGCTGCCGCGAGTAGTCGACGATTCAATGGACCGCTTGCTGGAAAGCAGGGTGACCTGTAGAAATTTTGATACGACACGTCCACTTGCCATGGCTTCGCTAGCGGCGATGCTGCAGGATGTGCTGATGTCCAAGGCAGTGGTGGAGAGCGAGCCGGGCGCGCGTTTCCTGAAGAAAAACGTTCCTTCTGGTGGTGGATTGCACCCGACCGAGGCTTACGTGGTTGTGCGCGATGTCGCTGGGCTGGCGGCAGGTGTCTATCACTATCACGCAGTTGCTCACGAGCTTGCGCGCATTGCAGCGCAGCCGAATGATCTGGATGGTTTCTCGCAGCGTCTACTGGCTGGACAGCACTGGTTTGCCAATGCCCCGGCGATGGTCGTGCTGGTGTGCCGCTTCGAGCGCAACTTCTGGAAGTACCGCAGGCATGTCAAGGCCTATCGCGCAGTGACCCTGGACGCCGGGCATATATCGCAGGCGTTTTATACGGCGGCAACCAAGCACGGCTTGGGTGCGTTTGTGACAGCGGCCATCAACGAAGTCGAGATGGAAAAGGTTCTGGCATTGGACCCGATGGAGTACGGGACTCTGGCTGTGTGCGGTTTCGGCTGGCGCGCCCCGGTGATGAGCATGGCGGAACTGGATCCTGCTCATCGCGTTTGGAGGAGCGCGCCGGCTGCTTGATGGTTGGTGCTTGAGTTGTTGGCGTAAGTCAACCCGCCTCGAAATCAACCAATACCGCGCCATCGGCCACTTGATCACCGGCCTTGGCGCGGAAGCCATGCACGATGCCGTCGGCCGGCGCTTGCAGGGTGTGCTCCATCTTCATCGCTTCCATCACCAGTAGCGGCGTACCGCGGCTGACAGTGGTGCCAGGCTGCACCAGCAGGGTTACGACGCGGCCTGGCATCGGTGCCAGCAGGCTGCCGCCGTGGTCGGCGCTGTTGTCGGCTTCGGCGACCGGGTCGTGGATGTTGAAGCGCTGCTGCTGTTCATTGCCGAACACGTACAGCATATTGCCGTCGCGGATTGCCTGGCCGCGCTGCAGGCGTTCGCCCAGTTGCAAGGCGTAACCAGTGCTGCTGGTTTTCCCGGTCACGCTGATCGATGTGTCGCTGACCTGCACCTGCCAGCCGGTGGCGCTATCGCGCACCTGCAACTGTTTGCGCTGCTCCAGGTGTTCCAAGGTCACCAAACGTGCCGCGGGGCCGGTAAGGCGCCAGCTGTCAGCGATTGCCCACGGGGAGGCGTCGTTGTCGTGCGGCGTATCGTTGGCTACAGCGAGCACGGCCGCTAGCGCCCAGTCATTGTCACTGGCTGCAACGTGATGGATATCCAACGCTTCACGCTCGCGTTCGATCAGCGCGGTATCGAGATTGGCGGTGCGGAACGAGTCGGTCAGCACCAGTCGACGCAGGAAGGCGGCATTGGTGGTCACGCCGACGACTTGGCACTGCGCAAAGGCCTGCTGCATGCGCTGCAGGGCGCTGGCACGATCCACATCCCAGACGATCAGCTTGGCGATCATCGGGTCGTAGTACGGGGTGATTGCATCGCCTTGCTCGACACCGGCGTCCACGCGCACATTGGCACTGGGCTGTGGCAGGCGCAGATGGCGCAGCGTGCCGGTTGAAGGCAGGAAGCCGCGGTCGGCGTCTTCGGCGTATAGCCGTGCCTCGATCGCGTGGCCGTGGATCTGCAGTTGCTCCTGCGTCTTCGGCATAGGCTGACCAGCGGCCACGCGCAGCTGCCACTCGACCAGATCGGTGCCAGTGATCAGCTCGGTGACCGGGTGCTCGACCTGCAGGCGGGTGTTCATTTCCATGAAATAGAAATCGCCATCCGGTCCAGCGATGAACTCAACCGTACCCGCGCCAACGTAACCAACCGCGCGCGCGGCATCAGTAGCGGCCTTGCCCATGGCGGCGCGGCGTTCGGCAGTCATGCCGGGGGCGGGCGCTTCTTCCAGCACCTTCTGGTGGCGACGCTGCACCGAGCAGTCGCGCTCGAACAGATAGACCACGTTGCCGTGGCTGTCGCCGAACACCTGGATCTCGATATGGCGCGGACGCTCGACGTATTTCTCCACCAGCACATGTGCATTGCCGAACGAAGCCTGCGCCTCGCGCTGGCAGCTGGCCAGCGCAGCCTCGAAGTCGGTGCTGGCCTCGACCTTGCGCATGCCCTTGCCACCACCGCCGGCGCTGGCCTTGATCAACACCGGATAACCAATCGCATCGGCCTGCGCGCGCAGGAACTCCGGCTCCTGCCGTTCACCGTGATAACCCGGCGTCAGCGGCACGTTGGCGGTCTGCATCAGCGCTTTGGCCGAACTCTTGTCGCCCATCGCGTCGATGGCGCTGGCCGGCGGCCCGATGAAGACGATACCCGCAGCATCACAGGCACGCGCGAAGCCCGCGTTCTCGGATAGAAACCCATAACCCGGATGGATGGCCTGCGCACCGCTACGCCGCGCGGCCTCGAGAATGACCTCAGCGCGCAGATAGCTCTCGGCAGCCGGCGCAGCACCGATATGGATAGCCTCGTCAGCCAGACGCACATGCCGCGCATTGCGATCAGCATCCGAATACACCGCGACGGTAGCGATGCCAAGACGACGGCAGGTAGCAATAACGCGGCAAGCGATTTCACCGCGATTGGCGATCAGGATCTTGTTGAACATGGCTTTATCCGTTGAGTGCCGAGGTGGTTGCGCGGCGAAAAGCGGAGGATGCGGGGCCGGGCTTTGCTCTGGCTTGTGACTTTGATTTTCGGGTCCCCTTCCGTAGCGACGGAGCCGGCGGACAAGACCCCGAAGGGGCGGCGCACAAGGATGTGCGTCGTTTTTCGACGAGACAGGGATGTCTCGTCGAAAAATCCTGCCGGCGGAGTGGACCCGCGATGCGTAGCATCGTGGGCGCGCAGGCAGGGTGTGTTTTCTTTTGGTTACTTCTTCTTTGCACAAGCAAAGAAAAGTGACTCGCTCCCCGTAGGGGAGTGAAAGCCTTTGCTGTTGCTGTCAGAGCGATGTTCACGCCATCACATCCGGAATACACCAAACCGTGTGTCCTGCACAGGCGCATTGAGACTGGCAGCCAAGGCCAGCCCAAGCACCCGCCGCGTATCGGCCGGATCAATCACCCCGTCATCCCACAAGCGCGCGCTCGCGTAATACGGATGACCCTGCAACTCGAACTGATCACGGATCGGCTGCTTGAACGCATCTTCCTCTTCGGCCGACAACGCCCCACCCTTGGCCTCGATACCATCACGCTTGACCGTAGCCAACACACTGGCCGCCTGCTCACCGCCCATCACCCCGATGCGCGCATTCGGCCACATCCACAGGAAATGCGGCGAATACGCGCGCCCGCACATGCCGTAATTGCCGGCACCGAACGAACCGCCGATAACCACCGTGTACTTGGGCACACGTGCATTGGCCACCGCCATCACCAGCTTGGCACCATCCTTGGCGATACCGCCGTGCTCGTACTTTCGACCGACCATGAAGCCAGTGATGTTCTGCAGGAACAGCAAAGGGATGTTGCGTTGGCAGCACAGCTCGATGAAGTGCGCGCCTTTCAGTGCAGACTCCGAGAACAGGATGCCGTTGTTGGCGATGATGCCGACCGGATGGCCATGCACATGCGCGAAGCCAGTGACCAAGGTGTTGCCGTAGCGCGGCTTGAACTCATCAAAGCGCGAACCGTCGACAATGCGTGCGATCACTTCGCGCACGTCGTAGGGCTTGCGTGTATCAGCGGGAATCACGCCATAAAGCTCATGCGCATCAAGCAGCGGCGCCTCGCTGGCCTGCAGCGCAACGCCTGCATCGGGCTTGCGCCAGTTCAAGTTGGCGATGATGGAACGCACCCGCGCCAGCGCCTGCAGATCGTTGTCAGCCATATGGTCGGCAACACCGGAGATGCGCGTGTGCACGTCGGCACCGCCAAGTTCTTCGGCACTGACCACTTCGCCGGTGGCGGCCTTCACCAGCGGCGGACCGCCGAGGAAGATGGTGCCCTGTTCCTTGACGATGACGGTTTCATCGCTCATTGCCGGCACATAGGCGCCGCCCGCGGTGCAGCTGCCCATCACGCAGGCGATCTGCGGAATACCCTGCGCTGACAGGTTGGCCTGGTTGTAGAAGATGCGGCCGAAATGATCGCGATCAGGAAAAACTTCATCCTGCAGCGGCAGGAAAGCGCCGCCGGAGTCGACCAAATAGATGCAGGGCAGGCGGTTCTGCTGGGCGATTTCCTGCGCACGTAGATGCTTCTTCACCGTCACAGGGTAATAGGTGCCGCCTTTGACCGTGGCGTCGTTGGCGACGATCAGGCATTCCACGCCGGACACGCGGCCGATGCCGGCGACCATGCCAGCGCCGGGTACAGGATCGGCATACATGCCATGCGCGGCCAGGGGCGCGACTTCCAGGAACGGGCTGCCGGGATCGAGCAGGGCGTCGATGCGCTCGCGCACCAGCAGCTTGCCGCGTGCACTGTGCTTGGCCCGGGCTGCATCGCTGCCGCCACGCGCGGTGGCTTCCAGTGTGGCGCGCAGATCATCGACCTGGGCCTGCATCGCGGCGCGGTTGGCTTCGAAGCTGTCACTGCCGGGTTGCAGCTGGGAGGTGAGTACGGTCATGGCCGATGTCCTGGATTCTGGAGCTGGTCTGCGCGCGGAAACATGGCAGCAGGGCTGTTGCTGTTGCTTTGCTATTGCTTTGCTCTTGCTTGGTTCTTGCTGTTGCTGTTGATGTTGATGTTGCTGTTGCTGTTGCTGTTGCTTTGCTCTTGCTTTGCTCTTGCTTGGCTCTTGCTTGGCTTTTGCTTTTGCCGTTGCTTTGCTCTGCTTTTGCCGTTGCTTTGCTCTGCTGTTGCTGTTGCTGTTGCTTTGCTGTTGCGTCCCTTCTCCCGCCTGCGGGAGAAGGTGCCCCGCAGGGGCGGATGAGGGGAGCTTTTAAAGCCTTGGGTCTGCTTGCTAGAAGCTTCCCCTCACCCCAACCCCTCTCCCGTAAACGGGAGAGGGGCTCTGATTTCGCTCTAGCTTCTGCTTGGCGTCACTTACATCGTGCGCTGAAACAACTCCCGCCCAATCAGCATACGGCGGATCTCGGAAGTGCCCGCACCAATCTCATACAACTTGGCATCACGCCACAAGCGCCCGGCCGGGTACTCGTTGATATAGCCGTTGCCACCAAGGATCTGGATCGCCTCACCTGCTGCCCAGGTTGCCTTCTCGGCCGAGTACAGAATCGCGCCGGCCGCATCCTGGCGCGTGGTGCGGCCCTGGTCGCAGGCCTTGGCCACTGCATACACATAGGCGCGGCAGGCATTGAGGCCGACATACATATCGGCCAGCTTGGCCTGGATCAGCTGGAAGGTGCCGATCGCTTCGCCGAACTGCTTGCGCTCATGCACGTAGGGCAGCACCACATCCAGCGCGGCCGACATCAGACCCAGCGGGCCGCCCGACAACACCACACGCTCGTAGTCCAGGCCGGACATCAACACTTTGACGCCGCCGCCAACTACGCCCAGCACGTTCTCGACCGGCACTTCGCAGTCCTGGAACACCAACTCGCAGGTGTTGGATGAGCGCATGCCCAGCTTGTCCAGCTTCTGCGCGGTGGAGAAACCCTTCATGCCCTTTTCGATGATGAAGGCGGTGATGCCGCGCGAACCGCCGTTTGCATCGGTCTTGGCATAGACGATCAGCACGTCGGCATCGGGACCATTGGTGATCCACATCTTGTTGCCGTTGAGCACGTAGTGATCGCCGCGCAGGTCGGCGCGCAGCTTCATCGATACCACGTCAGAACCGGCGCCCGGCTCGCTCATCGCCAAAGCACCGACGTGTTCGCCGCTGCAGAGCTTGGGCAGGTACTTGTGCTTCTGCGCTTCGCTGGCGTTCTTGCGCAGCTGGTTGAGGCACAGGTTGGAATGCGCGCCGTAGGACAGGCCGATGCCGCCGGAGGCGCGCGAGATTTCTTCCATCGCCACTACATGTGCCAGGTAGCCCATGCCGCTGCCGCCGTATTCTTCTTCCACGGTCATGCCCAGCAGGCCCTGCTCGCCAAGCTGGCGCCAGAGCTGGTTGGGGAAGTGGTTGCTGGCGTCGGCTTCGGCGGCCAGTGGCGCGATGTGCGCGGCGGCAAACTGCGCCACGCTTTCGCGCAGCATGTCGATTTCTTCGCCCAGATCAAAATTCAGGGTGGGGACGTGCATGGCTGGCTCCGGTACTGCTTGGCGATAAGGGGCGCACCGGGTTGGGAGGACGGACAGGCCGTCGGCACGGGCGTTTGCGCGCAGCCTAGCGGCTCCCGGGTAAAAAGTGAATACAAATTCAAAAATTGAACATAGAATCAACAAATGGCTTACAAGCGCTCGGAATTGATGGAAAAACGGCTGGCGGGCAACCGCGAGCGGATCCTGGTCGCGGCCCGCCGGCTGGTCGCCGCAGGCGGCTATCGCAACGCACCGATCACCGCGGTGGCTGCCGAGGCGGGGGTGTCGACCGGGCTGATCTACCGGCACTTCCCGTCCAAGGCCGAGTTGTTCGTCGAGGTACTGACCTTCGCCGTCGAGCATGAGCTGGAGATCCTGGCCGCAATTGCTGCCGAGCCACTGCCAGCGCCGGAGCGCCTGCAGCTGGCGGTGGCTTCGTTCGTGCGCCGCGCCATGGCCGGGCCGGGCCTGGCCTATGCCTTCATCGCCGAGCCGGTGGACCCGGAAGTGGAGGCCGAGCGCATCCGTTGCCGGCGTCTGTTCGGTGATGTGTTCAAGCGCATCCTCGAAGACGGCGTGCGCGCTGGCGAGCTGCCGGCGCAGGATCTGGACATCAGCGCGGCCTGCATCGTCGGTGCCTTCACTGAAGCCTTGGTCGGGCCGACCGCGCCCAGCCGCGATGGCCTGCGCGATGGCGAACATCTGGTTACCGCGATCAGTGCGCTGTGCCTGCGCGCAGCCGGTGCGCCGCTGTCGCACTGAGTGCTGTAACCACTGCGGGATGCTGCAATGCCGCACTTGTGCGCGTGTTCAGGGCATTGCGGGAGCGGGCGGACGCTGGTCTATACTCGCCCAGCAGCTGCTGGTCCACCGACAACTCGCCCGGGGTGATGAGACGTGCGGAATTACGACCTTGAGTTCCTGAAACGCTTTTCCATCGTGATCGCCTTCCTGGCCATCGTCACGATTGGCTTGATCATCTTCGCGTCCTACCTGCAGCACGTCATTCCCAAAGAAGTGTCGCCGACCGCGACCAAGCGCATCGAGGAACGCATTGCACCCATCGGTGCCGTGTATGCCGGCGCTACCGGTGCCTCGGCGCAGGCTGCCGCCTCCGCTGCGGCAGCAGCAGCTGCAGCCGCCAGCGGTGCCTACGGTGGCACCCTGGACGGCAAGACCATCTTCGACAGCCTGTGCACCGCCTGCCACACCACCGGCGTGGGCAACGCGCCGACCCTGGACCACAGTCACTGGGACAAGCGTCTGGCGCAGGGCAAGGACACCCTCTACAAGCACGCCATCGAGGGCTATACCGGCCCGGACGGCGGCATCATGCCGCCCAAGGGCGGCAATGCCGGGCTCAGCGAGGAGCAGATCCACGCCACCGTGGACTGGATGCTGGCCAATCTGAAATAGAAAGCCGCCAGACTCACGCAGCTGGCAATAGACCCGATTGCTGCAGAATAGCCGGCGCCGCCCCACCAGGGCGGCGCTTTGTGTTTCCGTCTTCCCCGGAGTGCGTCCATGCGTTGTACCCCTAGCTTGCTTGCCCTGGCCTTGGCTGCCGCCTGTTCCGGCGCGGCGCTGGCTGCCCCGTCCAAGCCCGTCGTACTGCCGATCGGCAGCGTGCAGGGCACGACCGACCACAGCCCGTATGCGGGCAAGACCGTCACCATCGAGGGCGCGGTGACCGCTGATATGCGTGATGGCCTGGGCGGCATCTTCGTGCAGGACGCAGGTGATGGTGATGCCGCCACTTCCGATGGCTTGTTCGTGCGCCTGCCCAAGGAGCAGACCGTGCAGGTCGGCCAGTGGCTGCGCATCACCGGCACCGTCGAAGAGCAGGCTGCCGGCAAGAGCGAGCAGGGCCTGACCACGCTGCAGGCGCAGACCATCAGCCCGGCCGCAGCGCGACCGCTGCCGGCAGCGCTGGTGTTGACCGATGTCCCCGCCAACTGGGAGGCATTGGAAGGCATGCAGGTGCGCATTCCGACCGGCCTGACCGTGGCTGGTCAGGACCAGCTCTCGCGTTATGGCGAACTGACCGCTGCCTTCGGCGGCCGCCTGTGGCAGCCCAGCGAAGTGGCCGTCGCCGGCAGCCCCGAACAGGCCGTGGTGATTGCCGACAACAACCGCCGTCGCCTGCGCCTGGACGATGCCAGCGGCAAGCGCGAGCCGGGTGCGGTGTCGTATCTGGCACCGGACCAGCTGCTGCGCAGCGGCGCACAGCTGCGCGACGTGCAGGGCATCGTCGACCAGCGATTCGATGGCGGCTATCGCCTGCAGCTGACCGCTCCGGTCGTGGTGGATGTCGAGCGTCCGCAGCAGCCACCGACGGTGGCTGGCAGCCTGCGCATCGCAGCGTTCAATCTGGAGAATTACTTCAACGGCGACGGCAAGGGCGGTGGCTATCCGACCCTGCGTGGGGCCAAGACCGCCGAGCAGCAGGCCGCACAGCAGGCCAAGCTGATCACCACCATCGGCAGCCTCAATGCTGACGTTGCCGCGCTGATGGAGCTGGAGAACGACGGCTACGGCCCGGGCTCGGCGATCGATCAGCTGGTGCGCGCGCTCAATGCGGCGCAGGGCAAGGATGGCGACTGGCGCTTCGTCGATGCCGGCAAGGGCCCGGGCGACAACCCGATCCGGGTCGGCATCATCTACCGTGCTTCAAAGGTGAGCCCGGTCGGCAAGCCGGCGGTGCTTGAGCGCGAGCCGTTTGGCGAACGCAGCCGCGTGCCACTGGCACAGGCTTTCCGCATGGGCCGCAAGGGCACCCCGTTCGTGGTGGTGGCCAACCACTTCAAGTCCAAGGGGTGCTCGGAAGCGAGCGGTGAGAACGCCGATCGCAACGACGGCCAGGGCTGCTGGAATGCCATCCGCGTGGAATCGGCCAAGTTGCTGCACAGCTGGCTGCAGGAAGATCCGACCGGCACCGGCAGCCGTGATGCGGTGCTGCTGGGCGACTTCAACGCTTATGCGATGGAAGACCCGATCCGCACCTTGAACGCCGATGGCTGGCAGGACGCGTTCAAGGTGGCTGGCGTGCAGCAGCCTTATAGCTACGTCTACAACGGCATGACCGGTCGTCTGGATCACGCCTTGCTCAGCCCGGGCATGGCCGCACGGCTGAAGGGTGCGGCGGAGTGGCATATCAATGCCGATGAGGCCGATGAGGTTGGTTATCAGGGCCGCAATGTGCCGGGGCCGTGGCGCAGCTCGGACCATGATCCGTTGTTGCTGGGGTTTGAGCCGTAAGGCTGAGAGCTGGAAGCTAGAAGCTAGAAGCTTAAGAGCACCCCTCCCCAGCCCTCCCCTTGCCTGCGGCAAAGGGAGGGGGCAGATTTTCTCCCTCCCTTTCGCGCAGCGAAGGGAAGGGCCGGGGAGGGGTGCCTTTGTTGTTGCTCCAGATCAGCAGAAAACCTCAAAACGTCCCGCGCGCAATCAGTCCAATCGCCACCACCGCCAGCGCCAGGCCAAGCCGATTCCACACGCTGGTCTTCTCACCAAACACCAGCACGCCGACCAGCGCACCCAGACACACCACGCCAATATTCATGCCGGCAAAAATCGTCGCCGGGCTGTGCGGCAGCGCCTGGTGCGCACGCACGTAAAACAGAATGTTGCCGAAGTTGAGCAGCCCGAGCAGCAGGCCAAAACCAAGATTGCCCAGCGTCAGCCGGCTGTTGCCGCTGAAATGCCGCTGCAGTTGCCACACCAGCATCAGCACGAAGGCGATGCCGAAGCTCACCAGCAAGGCCGCGATGGACGGCGTGCCGGCCGCTGCAACTTGTTTGAGCAGGATGTCGATCAGGGCAAAGCCGGCCCAGACCCCGAGCAACCAGCCCCAGCTTGAGCGCGAGCGCTCTGCGGTGCCGCCATCGCGCGCGGTCACGCCGACAATCGCCAGCAAGCCAAGCCCCAGGCCCGCCAGTTTCCAGCCATTGGCCTGTTCGCCAAACAGCAGGAAGGCAGCGGCCAACGACAGCAGCAAGGACAGCCGCTGGGCCACGTCGCTGCGCACGATGCCGGCCTCGCGCACCGCGCGGGCAAGCACCAGGAAGATGCCGGGCAGGGCCACGGCCAGTCCGAGCAGCGCCAGCCACGGCGTATGCCCGCTCTGCAGTGACTGCAGCGACGGCTTGAGCAACAACAGCGAGAGCACGCTGGCGGCCAGATAGTTCCAGGTCACCGCCTGGGCGATATCGACGCCACGGCGTGGCGCCAGTTTCAGCAGCACCGATACCAGAACACTGCAGATCACACTCAGGACAAGGAAATGCATGGATTTGGGCAGTTGTGAAGGGCGGGTGTGAAGCCGCCGGACGGGGCCGCTATTATGGCCGTATGCAAACTCTCCCATTCCCCCACGAATCGGCGACGCTGATGTTGGACGGCCCGGCCGGTCCGCTGGAAGTCGGCGTCGACCTGCCTGATGGCGAGTCCGCCGCGCGTCCGATCATCGCCGTCATCTGCCATCCGCTGTCCATCGAGGGCGGCAGCATGCACAACAAGGTGGTGACCATGGTCTCGCGCGCGCTGCGCGACCTGGGCATCACCACCGTGCGTTTCAACTTCCGCAGTGTCGGTGCTTCGGTTGGTACCTACGACAACGGTGAAGGCGAAGCCGACGATCTGCGCGCCGTGGTCAACTGGGTGCGTGCCCAGCGCCCGGACGCTGCGCTGTGGCTGGCCGGTTTCAGCTTCGGTGCCTATGTATCGCTGCGTGCTGCTGCCAAGCTGCAGCCGCAGGCCTTGATCTCGATCGCACCGCCGATAGGCCGCCGCACCTGGGATTTCTCCGAAGTGCAGCCGCCGGCCAACTGGCTGGTGGTGCAGGGCGATGCCGACGAAGTGGTCGACGCGCAGGGCGTGTACCAGTGGCTGGAATCACTGCCGAATCCACCGCAGCTGGTGCGCATGCCCGACACCTCGCATTTCTTCCATCGCAAGCTGATCGACCTGCGTGGCGCCATCCAGCATGAAGTGCGGCGCTGGCTGCCCGACGGCAGCAACTGAGCATGGATGCAATGACTCCCTCACAGCGCTACGCCGCCGGCGTAGTACGCGGCGACTGGCGCGATGACGTTGCCCAGCACGCCGCGCTGGCCGAGCTGGACCGCATCCACTTGGCCATTGTCGACAGTGCGCAGGACGGCTGGCTGGATCGCTTGTCTGCGTTCTGGAAGAAGCCCGAGCCGGTAAAGGGCCTGTATTTCTGGGGCGGCGTGGGTCGCGGCAAGACCTTCCTGGTTGACCTGTTCTACGACGGCCTGCCGATCGAGCAGAAGTACCGCACCCACTTCCACCGCTTCATGCGCGGCATCCACGAGCAGCTGCACCTGCATCAGGGGCAGAGCGATCCGCTGGCCAAAATCGCCCAGCAATGGCGCGACAAGCTGCGCGTGCTGGTGCTGGATGAATTCTTCGTCACCGATATCGGCGATGCGATGTTGCTTGGACGCCTGCTGGAGCGGCTGTTCGCCGAAGGCGTGACCTTGGTTACCACCTCCAATACGGCGGTGGAGAACCTCTACCTCAACGGCCTGCAACGCGACAGCTTCCTGCCGGCGATTGCCTTGCTGGAGAAGTATTGCGTCGAACTGTATGCCGAAGGCACCGAGGACTACCGCATGCGCGCGCTGACCCGCTCGCCGGTATACCGAGCGCCGTTGGATGCCGAGAGCGATGCGTGGCTGGCCGGCCGCTGGAAGGAGCTGAGCGGTGCCGAAGAAGCGCGCGGCGGCAACATCCAGATCGAAGGCCGGAAGATCCCGGTGCGTGGTCGCGGCAAGAGCATTGCTTGGTTCGATTTCGCCGCTTTGTGCGAAGGCCCGCGTGGGCCGTCGGACTACATCGAGATCGCACGCGAGTTCACCACCGTGCTGCTGGGTGGCATTCCGCATTTCGATCGTCTCAACGAAGATGCCGCGCGCCGCTTCGTCAACCTGATCGATGAGCTGTACGACCGCCAGGTCAACCTGGTCTGCACCGCCCAGGACGCGCCACCATTGCTATACAGCGGCACCCGCCTGGCCGGCGCCTTCGAGCGCACCGCCAGCCGCCTGATCGAGATGCAGAGCGCCGAGTACCTGGGCACCGCGCACCGCAACTGACCCGCCCTGTAGTGGGGGGGGGGGGGGGGGGGGGGGGGGGGGGGGGAGGGGGAGGGCAGGGGCACGGGACGGGGAGGGGCCCGCGAGGACCCCACACGCCCCCGAAGAGCGGGTGAGGGGGCGGGG
>NZ_JBRREI010000035.1:0-51103 GCF_056760195.1 Stenotrophomonas sp. STEN020 | reverse complement strand
TATTTGCGGTTAAGCCCCTCTGGGCTTTTGTGGTTTCGGTCTCCTGCCCTCCCCGCCTCAGCTCCTAGCCCCCAACCCCCCAAATCCCCTAAAGCCCAAAAGCCCAAAAGCCCAAAAGCCCAAAAGCCCAAAAGCCAACCCCTCCCCAACCCTCCCCTTTGCTGCGCAAAAGGGAGGGGGCAGAAACAAGGCAAAAAAAAACCGGGCTGGGCCCGGTTTTTTTTATGCTTCGTTGTCCGCCAGCTCAAGTAACTGAGCCTTCTCAACCGCGCCCAGACCTTGGGCAAATACCGCCAAGCGGTTGCAGAGCTCGGCCTGGTGTTCCGGATGTGCCGCTACCAGTTCACGTTGAACCTGTTGGTAGGCATCCCAGAACGGGGCCGAGCAGCGATGTCGTGCGTACTGCTGTCGCAATTGCTCCCCAGCACGCTGGAGGGATTGGCGACTGCTGTGTTGGATGGGCGTTGTATACATCGCTTCACCTCGATGGCAGTGCCCCTGTACCCCGAGCATACCGCTGTTTATCTTACGATCTGGCTACAGCGTCTAATTTCCCTATGAGATTAATGGGGATTTGTTCAGATTACGTCACATTATTCGCCGATATCCTCATTCCAGACGTCCGGGTTCTCCGCGATGTAGCGGCCCATCATCTCGATGCAGCTGGCGTCATTCAGGTCGATGACGTTCACGCCATTCTCGCGCAGCCAGTCGATGCCGCCGGGGAAACTGACCGATTCACCCACCACCACGGTACCGATGTTGAATTGGCGCACCAGGCCGCTGCAGTACCAGCACGGGGCCAGGGTGGTGACCATGATGGTGTTGCGGTAGCCGCGCTGGCGGCCGGCCTTGCGGAAGGCGTCGGTTTCGCCGTGGATGGACGGGTCGCCTTCCTGGATGCGGCGGTTGTGGCCGCAGCCGAGCAGGCGGCCATCGTTGTGGTACAGCGCCGCGCCAATCGGAATGCCGCCTTCGGCCAGGCCCTGGCGGGCCTCGGCAATGGCGGTTTCAAGCAGGGCGCGGTAGTCCGGGGTGGTGATCATGCAAGGTCCTTGTGGTGCTGTGGCGATCATCATAGCGGCCGGATTCAGCCTGCTGGCGCCGCAATCGGGCTGTCGGTGCGATAATCAGCGGCATGAGCGAATCCCCCTACAAGACCGGCACCACCCACTTCGGCTTCCGCGATGTACCGGCCAAGGACAAGCAGAAGCTTGTCGGCCAGGTGTTCACCTCCGTGGCCGACAACTACGACGTGATGAACGACCTGATGAGCCTGGGTATTCACCGGCTGTGGAAGCGCTACTTCGTAGCCACCGCGCAGGTGAAGCCGGGTGATCGGGTACTGGATCTGGCCGGCGGTACAGGTGATATCGCGGTGCTGCTGAAAGAGCGCATCGGCGCCGAAGGCAGCGTGGTGTTGGGTGACATCAACGCAGGTATGTTGTCGGTGGGTCGCGACCGTCTGACCAACCGTGGCCAGGTTTCGGGCTTCGAGTGGGTGCAGCTCAATGCGGAAGCGCTGCCGTTCCCGGACCAGAGTTTCGATCTGGTGACCATTTCCTTCGGCCTGCGCAACGTGACCGACAAGGAAGCCGCGCTGCGCGAGATGTACCGCGTGCTGAAGGTGGGCGGTCAGGCGCGCGTGCTGGAGTTCTCGGAAGTGACCGTGGACTGGTTCAAGCCGATCTACGATTTCCACTCGTTCAAGGTGCTGCCGAAGCTGGGCAAGCTGTTTGCGCGTGGTGATGCTGACAGCTACCAGTATCTGGCCGAGAGCATCCGCAAGCACCCGCCGCAGGAAGAGCTGAAGGCGATGATGACGGAGGCCGGGTTTGGTCGCTGCCATTACAAGAACCTGAGCGCTGGGATTGTGTCGATTCACTCGGGTTACAAGCTTTGAGGCTTGCTTGCTGGGTGGGTTGAGGAAAAGGCGGCCATTGGCCGCCTTTTTCGTATGTGGGGTGTTGCTGTTGGTATTTTGGCTTTGCTGGTAAGGCCTCTGCCGAGCATGGCTCGGCACTACCGTCGGGGGGCTGAGCCCTCCCTTTGCCGCAGGCAAGGGGAGGGTTGGGAGGGGTGCTTTTGCTCTGCTCCTGCTCTTGATGAAGAGTCAATGCGAAGAGCGATCCCCGCCTTCGCGGGGATGACGGCAAAAAGGCCAAAGCGCACGGCAATGCCGCACTGCCGCATCCACCAAGGCCTTTCAGGTTTAAAATCAGCGGTTGTTCCCTGAACCGGTTCCAGATCAATGCGTTCTTCGTTCCTGATGCTGCCCCTGGCCGTGGCGCTAGTCGCCGGCTGTGCCAAAGAACCCGCAGCCCCCACCGTCGACCCCGTCGCCCAGAAGCCCGCCGCCGCCGTGAATACCGTCAGCCGCAGCCACGATGAAAGCTCCTACGCTGAACCCGAAAAGGTCGTCATCAAGGATCTGGCGCTGGATCTGAAGGTCGATTTCGACGCCAAGCAGATCGGCGGTACGGCTACCTACACGCTGGAGTGGAAGGACAAGGCTGCCAAGCAGCTGCTGCTCGACACCCGCGAGCTGACGGTTGAGAAGGTCGAGGCCGTGGCCGCCGACGGCGCTGCCACCCCGCTGCAGTTCGTGCTGGCACCGGCAGACAAGGTGTTCGGCAGCAAGCTGAGCATCGAAACCCCGGCCCAGCCGACCTCGGTGCGCATCACCTACCACACCGCGCCGACCGCCTCCGGTCTGCAGTGGCTGGAGCCGTCCATGACCGAGGGCAAGAAGCTGCCCTTCATGTTCAGCCAGTCGCAGGCGATCCACGCCCGTTCCTGGGTGCCGTTGCAGGACACCCCGAGCGTCCGCTTCACCTATAGCGCGCATGTCACCAGCCGCCCGGACGTGATGGTGCTGATGAGCGCCGACAACGATCCCAAGGCCGCACGTGATGGCGATTACGCCTTCAAGATGCCGCAGCCGATCCCGTCCTACCTGCTGGCCATTGCCGCCGGTGACCTGGTGTTCGAGCCGATCTCCGAGCGCTCCGGCGTGTGGGCCGAGCCGACCATGGTCAACAAGGCCGTCAAGGAATTCGAAGATACCGAGAAGATGATCGGTGCCGCCGAGAACCTGTACGGCGAATACCGTTGGGGCCGCTACGACATGCTGGTGCTGCCGCCGTCGTTCCCGTTCGGTGGCATGGAAAACCCGCGCCTGACCTTCGCTACCCCGACCGTCATCGTTGGCGACAAGTCGCTGGTGTCGCTGGTCGCGCACGAACTGGCGCATAGCTGGTCCGGCAACCTGGTGACCAACGCCAGCTGGAAGGACATCTGGCTCAACGAAGGTTTCACCACCTACGTGCAGGGCCGCATCACCGAGGCGCTGTATGGCGCCGAGATGGCCGAGATGGAGCGCGAGATCGACCAGACCGATCTGCTCAATGAAGTGAAGGACATGAGCCCGGCCGACCAGGCGCTGGCACTGCCGCCGCTCAACGAGCGTGACCCGGACGATGCGTTGAGCCAGGTGGCTTACGTCAAGGGCGCATGGTTCCTGCAGTTCCTGGAGCAGCGCTTTGGTCGTGCGGTGTTTGACCCGTTCCTGCGTGGCTGGTTCGACGACCATGCTTTCCAGAGCGCCAACACCGACCAGTTCGTCGAGTACATGAAGAAGAACCTGCTGCCGAAGAACCCGACGGCGGTAACCGATGCCGAGTTGAAGGCTTGGCTGGAGGAGCCGGGCATCCCGACGTTCGCCACCAAGGCCCGCTCGCGTAACTTCGCCGTGGTCGACACTGCACGCATCGCCTTCCTGGGCAGCGATTCGCTGCCGAACAGCCAGGTGACCCGCGAGTGGAATACCCAGGAATGGGTGCGTTTCATCGATGGCATGGGCGAGAAGCTGCCGGTCGAGAAGCTGGCGCAGCTGGACAAGGGTTACCACTTCACCGGTACCCCGAACGGCGAAATCGCGATGCGTTGGTACCCGCTGGCAATCCGCAGCGGCTACACCGAAGCACAGGCTGCTGCTGGCGAGTTCATCCAGAAGGTCGGTCGCCGCAAGCTGGTGCTGCCGATCTACGCTGAACTGCTGAAGACGCCGGAAGGTCTGGCCTTCGCCAAGGAAGTGTTCGCCAAGGCCAAGCCGGGCTACCACCCGATCACCACTGCCTCGGTGGAAGCGATGATCGCCAAGGCGGAAGCTGCGCCGAAGCAGTAATCGGTTGTAGCGCGGGATATGACAACGGCGGGCGTAAGCCCGCCGTTGTTGTTTGTGCTGTTTGTGGTTTGCTTTGCAGCGCTTCGTTTTGCAGTGTTTCGCTTTGCTTTGCTGTTGCTTTTATGCCGTCATCCTCGCGAAGGCGGGGATCGCTCTGTGCTTTGGCTTTTGATCTAAACCAAAGCAGAAGCAAGAGCAGCAGCAAGAGCGATGACCCGACATTCGTCGGTTGAAAACCCCGCCTTCGCGGGAATGACGGCATCCAGGGCAAAGTCCAAACGCCAAACGCCAAACGCCAAAAGCCAAAATCAAAGGCCAAAATCAAAGGCCTTTAGTTCCCAGCCTTCCCCGCAGCAACCGGCAAACCCTTCAATACCGACTTGTCGATCTTCGCCGCCACACCAACACTGCGACCAGCAAGATTGACCACGCTGTACTGCACCGCCACGCCCAGCACCTGGGTAGCCTGTGACATATCCAGGCCATAGGACTGGCGCAACCACTGCAGCATCCCCGAGGTTGCCAAACGCAGCGCATCATCACTGGAGCCACCTTGGCCCAAGGTCATGATCTGCGTAGACGATTCCACCCGCGGTGTGGCGATGGACTGCTTCTTGATCAGTTCAACCTTCAGCACCACATCCAATGATGTTTCCAGCGCCCATTGGCTGGTTTCACCGTCGCCCTGCAGGGCATGACCATCACCGACATACAGCAATGCGCCGGGCTGCTGCACCTCAAGATAGACCGTGTTGCCCTGGATCACGGCGTTGAAATCCATGTTGCCGCCGAAGTCACTGGTGTCGCCGGTGGAGAAGGGCGGGTAACCAAAGCCTGGTGCAACGGCAAGACCGCCGAGCATCGGCTTGACCGGGATCTCGAAGTTCTTCAACGCGCCGCTGGCGCCCTGTGGCCGCGCCATGCCGCGCACGCGATCCAGTTCCCAGCGCACCGGATTGCCCAGCGTCGCGGTCTCGGTGGCGATGCGCGGGGTCTTCAAGCGGCCGACGATGCCGTCGAGGCTGTCGGCGTAGTCGCGGTTGAGTTTGAGCGAGCTGATGGTGATCGCCAGCGTGTCGCCTGGCTCGGCACCGGCGACGAAGAACGGCCCGACCTGTGGATTGCCGAACAAGGCGCGGGTGATGCCGTGCTCGTCGACACCACCCGAATCCAGGGTCTTGGTCTGCACCGAATCGCCGGGCCAGATCACCAGCGCCGGCGCGCGATCGGCGCTGAAGGTGTTGGAGTGGTCGCTGGGCGTGAAGTCGTGCAGGCGCGGTGCCTTGTCCGGCCGTACCGGCACCCGCCATGCGCTGAAATCATGCGCTGCTCGCGCGCTGCGGTTATTGGTGTCCGGCTCGTCGCTGCGGCCCTGCATGCGGTTGCCATCGATGCGGCCGTCGTAGTGATAGACCTGACCGTCGCTGCCGGTTGCAGTGAACTTCAGCTGCGCGCCGTTCAAGCTGCCGGTGATCGGATCACCGCCCAATGTTCCGCTGACGCGCGTGCCTTGCACGTCCAGATTCAAGGTCTGCTGGGCGGTGTTGCCCCATAGATCAGTGGCCAGAATCCATTGATCGGCGGCGAGGGCATGGAGCGGGAGTAGGGACAACAACAGCGATGACCATCTCAGGGAAGTGCGCACGTTGCATGTGTCTGCGAAGGGCCCGGTGGGCGTGTTTGCGGAGTGTACGAATGGCTGGGTTGCCGTCGCAGTGTCAAAGGTAACTACACCTGTAGTCATGTCGACTGTTCGTGCACCGGAGTGACGATTCCTGCGGCCCGCTGCCGGGGTGGGTGCGCACTGCATTCAGGGCGTGCGCGCGCGCACTGCCAGGAACATGTCCACGCAGTCGTGCATCACCCGCTGCTGCGCGCTGGCGTCCAAGGGCGCGGCACCCATCGCGATCTGTGGCCAGAACGCGAAGGCCTTGACCATGCCTTGCAGCTGGTGGGCGGCCTCGGCCGGGGCGATGTCGTCGCGCAGGCGGCCATCGGCCTGTGCCGCGCGGATCCAGGTGGTCAGCCCTTCTTCCTTCTCGGCCAGCTTGTCCATCATCACCCGTGCCCGTTCCGGTGCATGCACCAGTTCGGCCATGGCCACCCGCGACAGGTCGATGAAGCTGGCGTCGCTGAGCAGGCGCAGCTTCTGTGCGACGAAGGCCAGCAACTGCTCGCGCAGTGGCCGGGCCGGATCGTAGGCGAGTGCGTCCAGCGACTGGCTCGCTTCCCACAGCTGCCAGAGGATGGCGGTGAACAGCTCGTCCTTGCTGGCGAAGTGGTTGTAGACCGTGCGCTTGGACACCTCGGCGGTGGCGGCGATGCGGTCCATGCTGGTGCCGGCAAAGCCCAGTTCGCGGAACTCGGCCACCGCCGCGCGCAGGATGGCCTCGCGTTTGCGGTCGGTCAGGCGGAGAGGGCGCTTAGGCTCGTTCATCTAATCATTTTACACCGTTCAGTTTACTTTCCTTGAAATGGAAGTAGACTCGCCAGTGTACTTTCAGCGGCAAGCCCAGCCATGAAGCGTCGCCTGCCTCGTTTTCTCCTTCTCATTACGGTACTGATCGCCATGTCCATTGGCCTGCTGACCTGCGGTGCACATCCGGCCGCTTCCTATGACCAGTCGCCGCAATACGGCGAGGGGCGCTTCCACAATGTGGCCAAGCAGGTGCCGCTCGGCTTCGTGCGCGGTGCCAAGGTGTGGTGGCGGTTCCTGTTCGACAAGCCGGTCGATGCGACCCCGCAGGTGGCGATCCCGGTGCATGCCTTGACCAGGCAGGCGCTGCTGGACGCGCCCGACGACAGCCTGTGGCGGCTTGGCCACTCGACCATGCTGATGAAGCTGGATGGCCACTTCTGGCTGACCGACCCCGTGTTCTCCGAGCGTGTGTCGCCGTTCTCGTTCATGGGGCCCAAGCGCTTCCATGCGCCGCCGCTGTCGATCGACGAGTTGCCCCAGATCACCGGCGTCATCATCTCCCACGACCACTACGATCATCTCGATCACGATGCGGTGTTGGCGCTGGCACCGAAGGTGCGGCACTTCGTGACTGCGCTGGGTGTGGGTGATCGCCTGCTTGCCTGGGGCGTGCCGCAGGAAAAGATCACCCAGCTGGATTGGTGGCAGGAAACGCGGGTGGAAGGCTTGAAGATCGCAGCTACGCCAGCGCAGCATTTTTCTGGTCGCGGGCTGTCTGATGGCAATCGCACCTTGTGGGCATCGTGGGTGGTCGATACCGGCCGCACGCGGATCTTCTTCAGTGGCGACAGTGGTTACTTCGACGGCTTTGCGAAGATCGGTGAGCGCTACGGCCCGTTCGATCTGGCGATGGTCGAGACCGGTGCCTATGACGCTGATTGGCCGGGTGTGCACATGCAGCCGGAGCAGAGTCTGCAGGCGCATCTGGATGTGCGCGGCAAGGTGATGATGCCGATCCACAACGGCACGTTTGATCTGGCCTTGCATCCTTGGACCGAGCCGTTCGAGCGGATTACTGCACTGGCGGCGGAGAAGGGTGTTGCGTTGACTGCGCCGCAGATGGGTGAACGTTTGGACATTCGTGCGCCGGCGCCTTCTACGCATTGGTGGCGGGTGGGTGAGGAGTGATGGTTGGGGTTGTTGCCTCTGCGTTTGCTTTTGCCGTGGCCGTAGCTGTTGCTATTGCTTTTATGCCGTCATGCCCGCGAAGGCGGGAATCGCTCTCGCCTTTGCTTGTGCGCGAAGTCAGAGCAAGGGGGTAACTTAAAAGCCGGAGCCGGAGCCAAAAGCTGGAGCCGGAGTCAAAAGCTGGAGCCAGAGCTAGAGCGATTCCCGCCTTCGCGGGAATGACGGCTTAAGGGCAGGGGCCAAAGCCAAAGCCAAAACCAAAACCAAAACCAAAACCAAAGCCAAAGCCAAAGCCAAAGCCAAAGCCAAAGCGATCCCGACTCCACCTCCCCAATCCCCAACATGCTCTAAAGTGAACCTCATCGCGCGCCCATTCCGCGCCACGTTCACTGGAGCTGTTTGATGAAACCCCTGATCCTTGGCGCGCTCTGCGTCTTCGCCCTGGCCGCCTGCAGCAACCCGGAGGCCGAGCGCCAGCAACAAGAGGCTGCTGCAGCCCAGGAACGCGCAAAACGCGAAGCCGATGCCGAAGGCATCGGCAAGCTGTACGACACTGCAGTTACCGCCGCCGATTGGGAAAAGGCGCGCATCCACGGCGCCGCGCTGCTCGATCAGTTCCCTGATTCGGAAACCGCCAAACGCATCGAACCGGGCTTTGCCGAGGTCCGGGAGAAGGCGGCTGCGGCCAGCGAGCTGCGCCGCATGCAGGCCTTGTGGAGCTACAACCAGGTGCCGGTCAAGGGAGGTACCCAGCGCTCGGCAGCGATCCTCAGCAAAGACCGCGTGGAAGTGGACAGCACTGGCCCCAAGCAGGTGAACCTGGTGTTCCGCGATCACCCGGAGTGGAAGCGCCACGCCTATCTGGTGCTGCAGTCCAGCGACTTCGCCAAGGCTTGTTACCGCGCCTGCCAGGTCAAGGTCAGCGTCGATGGGGCGCCGGCCCGCAGCATGGCCGCGAATCGTCCGGATACTGACGAAGCCATTGCCATGTTCATCAATGACAACCGCGGCCTGTGGCGACAGGTGCGCAAGGCCAAGGTCATTGAGATCGAGTTCCCGGTGCTGGCTGGTGGCACCCGCAAGGCGGTGTTCGAGGTCGGTGGGCTGGACGGCAGCCAGATGCCGAACTGGGATTGATGTCGGTGCTCGCTGATGCGGTGGGGCGTTGCGACGTCGCTGCCAGCCGTCATTGGGTATTCGACATGGACGGCACCCTGACCGAGCCGGTGCATGATTTTGAATTGATCCGGCGCGAGCTGCAGATTCCATCCGGCGCGGACATTCTTGAGCATCTGGCCAGCCTGCCGGCGCAGCAGGCTGCTGACAGCCATGCCTGGCTGATACAGCACGAGCGGGAACTGGCCGAAGCGTCGGTCGCGGCGCCGGGAGCGGTGGCCTTGATCCGCGCGCTGCATGCCGATGGGTGCCGCTTGGGCATCCTCACCCGCAATGCGCGTGAGCTGGCCGAAGTGACTCTGGCGGCGATCGGTGTAGCGGAGTGTTTTGCTGTCGATGAGATCATCGGCCGCTGGGAAGTGGAGCCCAAACCGTCACCGGCTGGGCTGCAGTTTTTTGCCGAGCGCTGGGATGTAGCACCGGCAGTGATGCGGATGGTGGGTGATCATTACTACGATCTGGCCACCGCGAAGGCCGCGGGTGTGCCGGGGATTCTGATCAATGTGCCTGATGATCCGTGGCCGGGCATGGCGCAATGGCAGCTGCGCGATTGCGCGCAGTTGCTGCAGCATTGGCAGGCCGCAGGCGGTTTGTAGGAGCGGCGTAAGCCGCGAAGCTCGCACACCATCAGATTGCCGAATTCGCCTGCAATCCAGCATCACCGGCTTCGCGGCTTACACCGCTCCTACAGGTGTCATGCGGCCTACGCATGGCCGGGAAGGCCCCTGCCGAGCATGGCTCGGCACTACAGTTTGCCGGGGACAAAAAAACGGCGCCGAGGCGCCGTTTTTCTTAGAGGCCGTAGCCGAATTGCTGCTTGAACTGGTCGTTGAACTCAGCGAAGTCGAAGCGCTGGTTCTGGGTGCCCGGGTGTTCAACCTTGAGCGCGCCCATCAGGTTGCTCATGCGGCCGACAGTCAGCCAATCCATGCCCTTCTCGATGCCGAAGATCAGGCCGGCGCGGAAGGCGTCGCCGCAACCGGTCGGGTCGACCACGCGGCGCTCGTGCGCCGGCGGGATGTCGAAGGTCTTTTCCGGGGTGTGGATGATCGCGCCGCGCGGGCCCTGGGTGGTGATGTAGGCCTTGGTCCGGGCGACGATGTCGGTCTCGCTCCAGCCGGTGCGCTGCTGCAGCAGGTTGGACTCGTAATCGTTGACCACCACGTAGTCGGCCTGCTCGATGAACTCGCGCAGTTCCGGGCCGTTGAACAGCGGCAGCGCCTGGCCCGGATCGAAGATGAAGGGAATGCCGCATTCGACGAACTCGGCTGCGTTCTGGATCATGCCTTCGCGGCCGTCCGGTGCAACGATGCCGAAGGTGACGCCCGGCACGTCGCGCACGTGGTTGTCGTGCGAACGCATCATCGCGCCCGGGTGGAAAGCGGTGATCTGGTTGTTGTCGTGGTCGGTGGTGATGAAGCACTGCGGGGTGAACATGTCTTCCAACACCCGCACCTGGCTCAGGTCGATGCCCATGCGCTCGAAGTGCTCGCGGTACGGGCCGAAATCCTGGCCCACGGTGCCCATCGGGATCGGGCTGCCGCCCAGCAGCTTCAGGTTGTAGGCGATGTTGCCGGCGCAGCCACCCAGTTCGCGACGCATGCGCGGCACCAGGAACGACACATTCAGGATGTGCACCTTGTCCGGCAGGATGTGGTTCTTGAACTGGTCCGGGAACACCATGATGGTGTCAAAGGCAAGGGAACCACAGATCAAAGCGGACATTGCGAACAGGCCTATACGTAAAAGGAAAAAGCCGCCGCGCACGCGCAGACGACCCGGCGCGACTGCGCGCCAAAGTGCGTAAGGTTACCGGCTGCGGCGGTCCACGGCCACAAGCAAGGATGTACCGCAGCTGCCCGGAGTGGTCGAAAGCCCAGAATTCACTAGGATTTTCCTTGCTCGGGCGGGGGTGGGTTGATAGGCTAACTGCCCTCATTTTCTGCCCATTTTTTCGCCAACCGGCGTGGGCGCGACACCCCTCAGGATCACTTCCCAGATGTTCAAGAAGCTGCGTGGCATGTTCTCCAATGACCTGTCCATTGACCTGGGCACGGCCAACACCCTTATCTATGTGCGCGGCCAGGGCATTGTGCTGAACGAGCCGTCGGTCGTGGCCGTACGCCAGGACCGTGCCATCGGTGGCACCCGCTCGGTGGCTGCCGTCGGCGCCGAAGCCAAGCAGATGCTCGGCCGTACCCCGGGCCATATCACCACCATCCGCCCGATGAAGGACGGCGTCATCGCCGACTTCACCTACACCGAGGCGATGCTCAAACACTTCATAAAGAAGGTGCACAAGTCGCGCGTGCTGCGCCCGAGCCCGCGCGTACTGGTCTGCGTGCCGGCCGGTTCCACCCAGGTCGAGCGTCGTGCCATCAAGGAATCGGCCGAGGAGGCCGGTGCGCGTGATGTGTTCCTGATCGAAGAGCCGATGGCTGCTGCGATCGGTGCCGGCATGCCGGTCACCGAGGCGCGTGGTTCGATGGTCATCGATATCGGCGGCGGCACCACCGAAGTCGCGGTCATCTCGCTGAACGGCATTGTCTATTCGGCCTCGGTGCGCATCGGCGGCGACCGTTTCGACGAGTCCATCACCAATTACGTGCGCCGCAACCACGGCATGCTGATCGGCGAAGCCACCGCTGAACGTATCAAGGTGGAGCTGGGCTGCGCCTACCCGCAGGCGGAAGTGATCGAGATGGAAATCTCCGGCCGTAACCTCGCCGAGGGCGTGCCGAAGATGATCAAGATCAGCTCCAACGAAGTGTTGGAGGCCCTGCATGAACCGCTGTCGGGCATCGTCTCGGCGGTCAAGCTTGCGCTGGAACAGACCCCGCCGGAACTGTGTGCCGACGTCGCCGAGCGCGGTATCGTGCTGACCGGTGGTGGCGCGCTGCTGCGTGATCTGGACCGCCTGATCTCCGAAGAAACCGGCCTACACGTACAGGTGGCCGACGATCCGTTGACCTGCGTGGCCCGCGGTGGCGGTCGTGCGCTGGAACTGGTGGACATGCACGGCAACGAGTTCTTTGCGCCGGAGTGATCCGCAGGGAATGGGGGCTGGGGAATCGAGAACGGGGGGCAGGGGGTCCTGCAGCTCGTTCCACTCTCCAGCATCCGCTTCCCCGAACCAACGGCGTGACACCAGTCGCGCCGTTTCCATACCCGATTCTTCATTCCCAATTCCCAGCCTTCTGTCGTGCCCCCTTACGCCGGTCCTCCCGTAGCCTCCCGTCAAGGGGATGCCAGCAGCACGCTGCGTCTGCTGGCGTACCTGGCCTTGGCCATCACCTTGATCGTGCTCGACGACCAGGGCGGCTGGATGTCGCGTCTGCGCGCCCAGGCCAACGTGCTGGTGCAGCCGATCTGGGCCTTGGCCGGTGTGCCGGGCCGGGTAGGGGCATCGGTCAAGGACAATGCGGCCAGCCATAACCAGCTGGTCAGCGAAAACCGCGAGCTGCGCAACCAACTGCTGGTCGCCAACGCGCGCCTGACCCGCCTGCAGACCGCGGCGCTGGACAACGCGCAGCTGCGCGAGCTGCTCAACGTGGCCGAGCGCAATGGTCTGGACGTGCAGCTGGCGCCCATCCTCGATATCGACCTGGACCCGGTCAAGCAGCGCCTGGTGCTGGATTCAGGCAGCCGCGCCGGCGTGCATGTCGGCCAGGCGGTGATCGATTCCGGCGGTTTGATGGGCCAGGTGATCGCGGTAACGCCTGCGCATTCAACCGTGCTGCTGCTGACCGATCCGGACCATGCGGTGCCGGTGGCGGTGGCGCGCAATGGCGTGCGGCTGATTGTCTACGGCCGTGGCGATCGTCTGGAACTGCGTGATATTCCGCTCAGCGCAGGCGTGGAGGTGGGCGATGAGATCGTCACTTCCGGTCTGGGCGGGCGTTTCCCGGCCGGCTTCCCGGTCGGCAAGATCCTGAAGCTGCGCCCGGACGACACCCACGCCTTCCTGGTCGGCGAGCTGGAGCCGGCGGCCAAGCTGGACCGTGGCCGCAATGTGCTGCTGCTGCGTTCGGTACCGGCGCTGCCGCAGTTGCCGGATAGCAGTGCAATCGAATCGGCGCCGGAAGCCGCGGCGGCGGGCGGTCCATCCGCCGCCCCGGTCAACCGCATGGGCGCGTCAGCTGCCGTTGTTCCTGCCACCGGCAACGCCACCAACCCTCCGGCTGCGGCGGCCACCCAGGCCCCGGCCAGCGCGCCAGCGAGCGAGCCGGCAGCTGCAGGCCAGGCGCCGGTCCCGGCGACAACGCCAGCCAACGAATCCGCAAGCCCGGCGACACCAGTGACCACTGACAACCCGACCCCGCCGCAGGTGCGCCCATGAGTCGTCTGCGCACCAAGGGCTGGGTGATGCCGGTCAGTTTCGTGCTGGCCTTGCTGCTGGCGCTGATTCCGCTGCCCGAGCTGCTGTTGCCGGCGCGCCCGTATTGGTTGGCGCTGGTGCTGGCTTACTGGGTGATTGAAACCCCGGACAAGGTTGGGCTGGGTTTCGCCTTCAGCATCGGCCTGCTGGCCGACGTGATGTTTGGCGGCATTCTGGGTGAGCAGGCACTGCGGCTGGTGGTGATGGCCTTCATCCTGCAGCGCTTCCGTGCCCGCATCCGCTTCTTCCCGCTGTCGCAGCAGGCCTTGGCGATGGGCGGGCTGCTGTTCAACGATCGCGTGATCGATGCTGCCATCCACCTGCTGGTGGGTGAGCCGATGCTGCCGTGGAGCTACTGGGTGGCGCCGCTGCTGGGCATGGCCTTGTGGTTGCCGCTGTATGTGCTGCTGGATGCGGTGCGGCTGGGCAAGCGCGGGCGCTGACGATGGCGTCGCGCCGCCAGCACAAGAACACGCACGCAGAGGCCGAGCAGTTCCGCCGCCGTGCCGCGATCGGCTTCCTTGGTGTGCTGCTGACCCTGGGTTTCCTCGCCGGCTGGTACTTCAAGCTGCAGGTGTTGGACCACGACATCTACGCCACCCGCTCGGAAGCAAACCGCATCAAGGCGCGGCCGGTGGTGCCGGGGCGTGGCTTGATCTACGACCGCAACGGCCGCCTGCTGGCCGAGAACGTGCCGGCCTTCCGCCTGGACGTGACCGCCGACAAGGTCACGGACATGGACGCCACCCTGGCCGGGCTGCAGAAGATCTTCTCGCTCAGCGAAGAAGACATCGAGCGCTTCAAGCAATCGCGCAAGGCACGCCGCGGCTTCATGCCGGTGACGCTGAAGCTGCGGGTCAGCGACGACGAGATGGCACGCTTCGCGGTGGACCGCTGGCGCTACCCGGGTGTCGAGCTGGAACCCTATCTGACCCGGCGTTACCCCTACGGCGATCTGTTCGGCCACATCATCGGCTACGTTGGCCGTGTCGATGACAAGGATCTGGAAGAGCTGGGCGAGGGCAATGCGGCGCTGACCCACATCGGCAAGTCCGGGCTGGAGCGTTTCTACGAGACCCAGCTGCGCGGCAAGATCGGCTACGAGCAGGTCGAGACCAATGTGCAGGGCCGTGCGATCCGCACGGTCGGGCGGGTGCCGGCGCAGTCGGGTACCGATCTGCGGCTGTCGATCGATGCCGATCTGCAACGCGCCATGGTGGCGGCGTTCGGCGAGCAGGAGGGCTCGGCGGTGGCGATCGATCCGCGTACCGGTGAGATCCTGGCCATGGTCAGCCTGCCGTCGTTCGATCCCAATCTGTTCGTCAACGGCATCTCGCACGCCGACTTCAAGCGTCTGAACGAAAACCCGTCGCGGCCTCAGTTCAACCGGCTGGTGCTGGGTGGTGTGGCGCCGGGCTCGACGGTGAAGCCCTTCCTTGGCCTGGCTGGCCTGGACAGCGGCCTGCGCCGGCCCGAAGACAAGATCCTGTCGCGCGGCATGTTTTACCTGCCCGGCGTCAGCCGTGGCTGGGGTGACGCCAACCGTGGTGGTCATGGCTGGACGGATCTGCGCAAATCGATCACGCAGTCAGTCAATACCTATTACTACCAGCTCGGTATCGACATGGGCATCGAGCGCTATGACGACTACATGGGCAACCGCTACGGCTTTGGCCAGCCTACCGGCATCGATCTGGCCGGCGAGATCGGCGGCATCCTGCCGTCACCCGCAGCCAAGCTCAAAGCCAACAAGGAACGCTGGTATCCCGGTGACACGGTCAATGCCAGCATCGGTCAGGGCCTGTGGAAAGTAACGCCGCTGCAGCTGGTGCGTGGTGTTGGTGGCCTGGCAACCGGCCAGCTACGCACGCCGCACCTGGTGATGGAACAACGGGCTGGCTTCGACCACGACTGGGCGCCGACGCAGCAGCCAGCGAGCCGACCGATCAGCCCCAATCCTGCCAATGTGCAGGCAGTGCGCGAGGGCATGATGGGTACCATGCAGCCCGGCGGCAGTGGCTGGCGGTCCGCCGCCGGTGCGCAGTACCGCATGGCTGGCAAGACCGGTACCGCGCAGGTCATCAGCCGCAAGGGCACGGCCGCATTGAATCCGCGCAGCCTGCCGATGCACCTGCGCCATCGCGCGTTGTTCGTTGGTTTTGCGCCTGCCGAAGAGCCGGTGATCGCGATTGCCATCGCGGTGGAAGGCGGCGGTTACGGTGGTTCGGCCGCCGCGCCTATCGCACGCAAGGTGTTTGATGCCTGGTTGCTCGGGGTGATGCCCGAAGGCCTGCAACCTCTGGATGCCGAGCGCGGCACGGTGGCGGTGGGCGTGACGACGTTTGATACCGAAGATGCAAGCTGGCGTGCGCGCGGCGAGCTGGTCGCGCCGCAGTTCGCTGATCTGCCGATCATGGTCGGCGCTCCCGCACCGCAGCCTGGTGTGCCGCCGCAGCCTGCGCCCGATGCGCTGCCGGGCGTTGCGCCGGCAGCTGCGCGTCCGGCGGTGCCGGCGGCAACGACAGCGGAGATGCACCGATGAGGGATTTCCTGCGCTGGGCGTTGGAGATGGGTCAGCGCCTGACCCGCGGCTTGGATTGGCCGCTGCTGTTTGCCTTGCTTGCCTTGATGGTCATTGGCCTGTCGGTGCTGGACAGCGCCGGCGGCAGTGGCCTGGTGATGGCGCAGGGTGCGCGTTTCGCGGTGGGCCTGGTGGCGATGTGGGCGATCTCGCGGGTGTCGATCCTGCGTATTCGTGCATGGACGCCGATGATCTACGCCTTGTCGATGCTGCCGCTGCTGGCGGTGTTCGTGCTGGGCACCGGCAAGTACGGGCGGCAATGGTTGAACCTGGGCTTGTTCTATCTGCAGCCGGCCGAATTGTTGAAAGTCAGCCTGCCGATGATGGTGGCCTGGTACCTCAACCGCATGCCCTTACCGCCACGTATTCCGGTGGTGCTGGTGGCAGCGGTGATCATTGGTGTGCCGACCGGTCTGGTGATGTTGCAGCCGGACTTCGGTACCGGTGTGCTGATCGCCGCCAGCGGTGCCTTCGTGTTGTTGCTGGCCGGCCTGCCGTGGTGGTGGGTGGGTGTGGGCGTGGGCGGTGTTGCCGCCGCTGCGCCGGTGGCCTGGTTCTGGCTGCTGCGGCCGTACCAGAAGGACCGCATCATGATGTTCCTCGACCCGGAGAGTGATGCGCTGGGTGCGGGCTGGAACATCATCCAGTCCAAGATCGCCATTGGTTCCGGTGGGCTGACCGGCAAGGGCTGGGGGCTGGGCTCGCAGTCGCACCTGAACTTCATTCCCGAACAGACCACCGACTTTGCGTTCTCGGTGCTGAGTGAGGAGTACGGCTGGATCGGCGTGGCGATCGTGCTTGCCTTGTACCTGTTCGTGATCGGCCGCTGCCTGTGGATCGCGGTGGACTCGCGCGATACCTATTCGCGGCTGCTGGCGGGCGCGACCGGTTTGGCGTTCTTCGTCTACATCCTGGTCAACGGCGGCATGATCTCCGGCTTGTTGCCGGTAGTAGGCGTGCCGATGCCGTTGATCAGTTATGGCGGCACCTCGGCGGTGTCGTTGTTGGCCGGCTTCGGGTTGGTGATGGCGGTGCGTGCGCATCGACCAGTGCACGGCGGCTAGCGCAACGCTGTTGCGCGGATCATCTATTTATCCGCGTCAACATTGCGAGTTTTGATCCAGATCAAACACCTGGCTTTACTAAACCTTCACACTACGCCCCGTCACCGGCGCGTAGTCCGCGCTGTGACTGTCGGCTCGCCGTATGGGGCAGCTGGCAGGTTGGCATCTGGCGGGATGACGGGGGGAGCCGTCGTCCCGGGTCCTCCGGACGCTGACGCGAGTGTCGGTCATCTCAGCGGGATGGGGAGATGACCGACATTCCTTTTTTGCCTGGCCCAGGTGATCACGATCCTTGCCGAGCCAGATTGCCAGTCCACGGTAGGCGGCAACATGACGCCTATTCATCGGATGGCATGAATCCGAGGGGGCTCGGGTGCTGGCGGATGAAGCGTATTTTCCGCTTCAATCTTGTTGTGTTTCATGGTGTTATTGCGGGAAATTCATCTTTGACCTGCTAATCTCGCCCGATGATTAGACGCGCCCTGGTTTGCTGCCTCACCCTCGGCATGGTTGCCTGCGCAACCCAGCCGAAGTCTCCTACATCTCTGCCGGCCCCGGCGGAAACTCCGGTCAAGCCGAGCACCGGCCCGGCCGAAGCCGTACCCGAGGCCAAGGCCGCGTTGCCGCCGGTCGATCTGACCCCGGTGCCGTTCGAAACCGCCCGCGCCAACTTCGTGCGCGATACGGCGGCCAAGTACCGCATCGACCCGGCCTATATCGAAAGCACGCTGGCCCAGGCGCAGATCCGCGAGCCGATCATTGCTGCAATGTCGCGTCCGGCCGAGCGGGTCAAGCCGTGGAACGAATACCGGCCGATGTTCATTACACAGGCCCGTATCGACGGTGGTCGCGCGTTTCTGGCCGAGCATCGCGATGAACTTATGCGCGTGCAGGAACGCACCGGCGTGCCAGCTGAAGTGATCGTCTCCATCATTGGCGTGGAAACCAGCTACGGCCGCAATGCCGGTAACCACCGCGTGCTGGATGCGCTGTACACGCTGGCCTTCAAATACCCGCGCACCGGCGACCCGACCAAGCTCGAGCGCGAAGTGCGCCGCGAGCTGTTCTTCCGCGACGAACTGGCCAAGCTGTTTGAACTGAGCGCGCTGGAAAAGCTCGACATCACCACGCTCAAGGGCAGCTACGCCGGGGCGATGGGCATGGGCCAGTTCATGCCGTCCAGCTATCTGGACTACGCGGTGGACGGCAATGGTGACGGTCGCCGCGACCTGTTCAACAGCTACGACGACGTGTTCTCGTCCATTGCCAATTACTTCGTCAAGAAGGGTGGCTGGATCCGTGGCGGCACCGTTGCGGTACCGGCGACGCTGCAGGCCGGCTTCGAGGAGTTCAATCCCACCGACTGGACCCCGACCTACACCGTTACCGAACTGGCGGCGCGCGGCTACCAGCCGATCACGCCAGTGCGTGCGGTCAATGCCAAGGCCACTCCGGTAACCCTGGAAGGCAGCGACGGCAAGCAGTACTGGTTGGGCTTCCAGAACTACTACGCAATCACCCGTTACAACATCTCCAAAATGTACGCGATGGCCGTGTTCCAGCTGTCCCAGGCCATCGCCGGCAAGGAGCTTCCCCCGGCATGAACATCAAGTGGCTGGTCCCTGCGTTGATCGTGCTCGGGCTGGCCGCCTGTAGCAGCGCTCCCAAGAAGTCGGCCCATGGCGGCTCCGGTGCCAGCGCATCGTCGCGTCCGGCGACGGTGGTGCATGGCCGTGGCAACGCGCGTGGTGAGTGCCCGGAAGGTTCACCCTATGCCAAGGCACAGGAAGACCTGTCCACCCGCGGCAACTACACCGCCGGCGGTCTGTACAAGCCCGGGGTGAGCGACACCACGCCGAGCTATGTGCCCAACGTGAACTGCATTCCCGAGCCGCTGGTGACCAACGAGGCGCGCTCGGCGGTCGGCAACAGGTCGCCGTATACGGTGCTGGGCAAGCAGTACCAGATCATGGACCGGGTCGATAACTACGTGGAACAGGGCACCGCCTCGTATTACGGGCAGAAATTCCATGGCCGGCTGACCTCCAATCGTGAGGTGTACGACATGTACGCCTTCACCGCCGCGCACAAGACTTTGCCGCTGCCGAGCTTTGCGCGGGTGACCAACCTGGACAACGGCGAGTCGGTGATCGTGCGGGTCAACGACCGTGGTCCGTTCCACGAAGGTCGCGTCATCGATCTCAGCTACGCCGCCGCAGTGCGGCTGGGCATCACCCAGCGAGGTACCGGCCGGGTCGAAGTGCATGGCCTGACCCCCGGCAGCGAGAACCTGCAGGCCTCCGACGACAGCCGCCGTGCCCGCCGTGAACGTGCGGCCGCTACCGGCGCCAGCGCAGCACGTACCGCGCGCGTGGCCCCCAGTCGCATGGACCAGCTGGTCGAAAAGCTGCCAGCGCCGCCCGTGGTGCCGGCGCGCCCGGTGGCTGGCAATGCCGACCATTTTGACGCCTGGATGAAGGACAACGGCGTGCGCGTCGCTACCGGTCGTCCGGCAACCACCAGTGCTGCCAGTACCGTGGCGGCTCCGGTGAGTGTGCAGGCGCTGCCTGCAGCCTCGGAGTTGCTGCAGTTCACCCCGCCTACGGCTTCGGCTGCGGCCGCCGCGGCCAGGGCTGCTGCGGGTCCGCCACCGAAGACCGTGCCGGCGGCACCGGCCGACCCTGCCGCACGCGCGCTGGGCTCGATCCTGCTGCAGGTCGCCAGCTTCTCCAGTCGCGACAACGCCGCGCGGGCCTTGGGCCAGCTCGCTTCTGCGGGTATTGTCGGTGCCAGCCTCAGTGACATCGTCAGTGGTGGCCGTACCTTGTGGCGCCTGCGTGTGCCGGCCAGCGACAACAGCAGCGCCACGGAACTTGCCGGGCGTATTGCCGGTCTTGGATTTGGCCTGCCGCAAGTGGTCCGCGATTAACCCCAGCACACCGGGGTGCCGCCAGCTGGCTGGTGTCGCCCTACAATGACTCCCCGAATTTTTCTTCCTCGTCCATCAGGAACCGCTGTCCGATGAAATTCCGTTTTGCCGCCGCTGCACTGGCCACCACGCTCGTCGTGGGTCTGGCCTCCGCCCAGACGCCCACCCCGACGCCCACGCCTGCTCCGGCTGCAGCTGCTGCTCCGGCGCAGGTGGCTACGCCGCCGGCCCCGGTTCCGACTACCTCTTCGGCATGGGTATTGATGGATTACGCCACCGGCCAGGTGCTGGCAGGCGAGAACATCCATTCGCCGCTGCCGCCGGCCAGCATCACCAAGGTGATGACGTCCTATGTGCTGGCCGCGGAAATGAAGACCGGCAAGATCAAGCCTGACGACCAGGTGATGATGAGCGAGCGCGCCTGGCGCGAAGGTGGAGCAGGTACCGACGGCAGCTATAGCGGCTTCCCGGTCAACCAGACTGCGCGTCTGGAAGACATGGAAAAGGGCATGGCGATCCAGTCCGGCAACGATGCGGCCATCGCTCTGGCTGAGCACGCTGCCGGTAGCCAGGAAGCGTTTGCGGCGCTGATGAACAGCTACGCAGCCAAGATCGGCATGAAGGATTCGCACTTCGTCAACGCACACGGTCTGAATGCCGAGGGTCACCAGTCCAGCGCCTACGATCTGGCGTTGCTGGGCCGCGCCTTCGTGCGCGATTACCCGGAGACCTATGCGTACAACAAGATCAAGGAATTCACGGTAGGCAAGATCACCCAGCCGAACCGCAACCTGCTGTTGTGGCGTGACCAGAGCGTGGACGGCATCAAGACTGGCCACACTTCGGCTGCCGGTTACTGCCTGCTGAGCTCGGCTCAGCGCGGCGATCAGCGTCTGGTGGCGGTGTTGATGGGCGGTGCATCGGAGAAGCAGCGCGCTGATGACAGCCTGGCGTTGTTGAACTGGGGTTTCCGTTTCTTCGAAACCCATCGCATGTATGAGCCGGGCAAGGCGGTGACCACGCAGCATGTGTGGAAGGGCGCGGCCGATGAGGTGCAGTTGGGCGTGGCGCAGCCGATGTTGGTGAGCGTGCCGCGCGGTCGTTACAACGATCTGAAGCCGTCGATGGACGTGCCGAAGGAGTTGGTGGCGCCGATCGCTGCAGGCCAGCAGATTGGTACGGTCAAGGTGTCGCTGGATGGCAAGGTAGTCGCCGAGGCGCCGCTGGTGGCTGTACAGGCGGTGGAAGAGGGGGGGTTCTTCAAGCGTCTGTGGGATGCCTTCATGATGTGGTGGAAGTCCGAGTAAGGGCTTTCACAGGCTGAAAAGCCGAGCGGCGTTGCGGTGTTCTGTCGACTGGAGGTCATGTCGGTGGGATGCGGTAACGCCGCTTTTGTTTTTTCTGCCAGGCGCTGCACCACTCCCTCCCTTGCCTAGTGCAGCTTCGCTCCCTCCCTTTGCCGCAGGCAAGGGGAGGGCCGGGGAGGGGTAGCTTTAGCTGTTGCTGTTGCCGTTGCTTCGGACTTTGACTTTGACCTCGACGTTGACTCACCGGGCCCCTTCCGCAGCGACGGAGCCAGTGGGAAGAACCCGAAGGGCGACGTGCAAGGATGCACGTCGTTTTTCGCCACGACATGGATGTCGTGGCGAAAAATCCCGCTGGCGGAGTGGACCTGGAGCGCGCAGCGCGGAAGGCGCGTAGGCAGGGTGTGCTTTCTTTGGGCCACGTTTCTTTGCACAAGCAAAGAAAGGTGCGCTCGCGCGCCGAAGGCGGGCGAAAGCTCTGCTCTGCTCTGCGTTGCTTTGGCTTTGGCTTTGGCAACGGCAACGGCAACGGCAATGACCAAGGCCAAAGCCAAAGCCAAAGCCAAAGCCAAAGCCAAAGGCTTTCACTCCCCTTCGGGGAGCGAGTTACTTTTCTTTGCTTGTGCAAAGAAAAGATAACCAAAAGAAAGCACACCCTGCCTACGCGCCCACGCCGCTGCGCGACGCGGGTCCACTCCGCTGGCAGGATTTTTCGACGATACATCCCTGTATCGTCGAAAAACGACGCACATCCATGTGCGCCGCCCCGTTCGGGGTCTTGTCTGCCAGCTCCGTCGCTGCGGAAGGGGCCCGTAAGTCAAAAGCTGAAGAGCGAAAGCCGGAGCAAAAGCCGGAGCAAAAGCGCCCTCACCCCAACCCCTCTCCCGCGCGCGGGAGAGGGGCTCGGAATGCGCCGGCTGCTAGTGCACTAGCCCCTCTCCCGCGTGCGGGAGAGGGGTTGGGGTGAGGGCGCTTCTCGCTATATCGCACCGCATGGCGAGTGGGCCGCACTTGCTCACACCTGCCTTCAAAGCGTACGGCTGATGGTGAAACTGCCAAATACCGGCGTTTCTTTCTGACCGTCAAATTCGCGGGTGCGGTGGTAGCGGGCCAGGGCGAACTTCCACTTGCCGCGCATTACCGCAACGCCATAACCGATGTCTCCCACAAACGGTCGTTTGTCCACACTGTGACTATTGCGGAAGGTGTTGCCGTCCAAGGTGATGTCGCGCACTACCAAACGCGCATCGCTGGTGACAAACAGATGGCTGGACCAGCCTTCGCTGCGACCGCGACGAGTTGGAGCAGTGTTCTCGCCCGCAGGACGCATCGGTGAACTGCCAAAGTCATCAGGCAGTTTCCAGCCGAAACGTACTTCGCCACCAACATTGGCATACGTCGCAAGGTTGCCGATGGCGCCACCCCAGTGGCTGATCGCATCCCAACCCCAGCCTCCGGCATTGCCGTCGGCTGGCCAGCGCTGCATGCGCTCATGCAACAGCTTGAGCACCGGCTCGTCGCGTAGTTGGTTGTCCCAACCCATGAATTTTTCATCGCCCAACACGCTGTGTACCGCGTCCTGGACCTGCTTGCCCTGCGCCGATGGGCCGATCATTCCCAATGCGAGTTGAGTGGTGCGTAGGTGATTGCCGTTGCGTGCGTTGTAGCCGAAGTTGACCATCAATACCGCTGCATACGGACGATCATCTTTGATCAGGTCGCTACGCGCGCTGTCGGTCGGTGTGTATAGGCCCTGGCCGAAGCTGAAGATCATGTTCTGCTGCTGGAATTCACCCGGATGCAGGCGCTCCAGGTGACGATTCATCCAACGCGCAAGGCGCGGCAAACACGGGTCGTCGGTGTAATCCTGCAGATTCGGCGAGACCAGCGTGAACATCGCACCATTGGTATAGCCCTGGTCCTGCTGCGCGCCGCCCAGCAAGTCATTGTCGACGCGGAAATTGATTGCCGGCGGGTGATCGCTCAAGGCACTTTGTGCGCACTGCTGTGCTGCGATTGCCGGAGCGATTGCGAGGCCGGCTGCCATCAGCGACAGAAGTCGTGCGGCTCTTTTCATGTGTAGGCTCCACGCCAGCAGGGTGATATGCAGCTTAGTGATCTGTTGTTGGCCGTCATATCGCTACCGAGCGGACAGATTGTTGTGAGTGTGACGGTGGAATATTTGGCGGTTATGCGTGCACAAGATGATCTTGCGCGGTTTTATCCGCGTAATTGAACGTTCGCGGCGGACGCGCAGGGCCGATGGAATCGCGCCAGATAGTTTCGCTCCTCTACGCGTTCGGCTTTTGACTGGCTGGCGGGAAAGATGATTGCGCACATGGGACAGTGAGCGTCTGCATGGGACTTCGCACGGAAATATTTGATTCGGCGGCTCGGTGCAGGTCATCGAGTAGCGGTTTTTTCCCAGCACTAGGCATGTGGCCGCTCACCTCTCCAACAGCAGCTGAAACCGCCCCGCGGAAGCATGCTTGTTGTCTCCGATGCGCATATCACCGCGGAAGAGGTGTGACGTGTGGGTGCGGGCGATTTTGCCCTCGGGTTCCGTGTTGCTTTGATCGTTCGGCAACCGGGTGAGCCAGAAGTCGCGGACCATGCCCACCCGGTGAGTGCCGGCCTCCGGCGACCTGGGCTTGTCTGACCATTGTTCTGCTGGCAGATGGGTACGCAAGCGCTGCTTCGGTCCCCATAAAGGGAGCCTCCTCACAAAAACGTCATGCATCCCAATGCCCGTCTGGGTTAGGATTCCGGCGGACCGGACCGTGCTCGTCTGCTAGGTAACATCAGGGACAGAGTCTTACCGCAAGGTCTCTAAGCCAAAGGAACGCACCTCGTAAGGTGCAGGTTAATGGGGAAGTATCAGATGCGTAACGTTTTTTCGCCGCTCACTGCAGCGGTCATCACTCTGGGCATCGCTGCGGCTGTCAGCAGCCAGCCGGCCCAGGCAGCATTCAAGGCCAAGGGCACCCAGGCGCAGGAACAGCGCCAACAGGCTGCCGCACAGATTCCAACCTGCCAGCGTCCGATCGGCACTTTGTCGGTGATCGAACCGGAAGACTCCACCCATTGGTGGACCGGTCAGCAGTTGCCGGCGCCGTCGCGCCTGATCAAGGCCTTCGTCAACCGCTCGCGCTGTTTCACCCTGGTGGACCGTGGTGCCGGTATGGCCGCGGGTCAGTTCGAGCGTGAACTGGCGGCCAGTGGCGACCTGCGTGGTCGCTCCAACGTCGGCAAGGGCCAGATCAAGGCCGCTGACTACGTGATGATTCCGGACCTGATCTCGCAGAACAGCAACGCCGGTGGCAGTGGCATTGGTGGCCTGCTGGGCGGCTTGATTGGTGGCCGTGCCGGTGCGGTGGTCGGTGGTCTGAACTTCACCAGCAAGACCGCTGACGTGGTGCTGACCGTAACCGACGTGCGTTCGTCGGAGCAGGTCGCCATCTCCGAAGGCTCCGCGC
The DNA here is from genome assembly GCF_056760195.1 of Stenotrophomonas sp. STEN020. NCBI lineage: Bacteria > Pseudomonadati > Pseudomonadota > Gammaproteobacteria > Lysobacterales > Lysobacteraceae > Stenotrophomonas > Stenotrophomonas sp. STEN020. The sequence goes on along the minus strand of NZ_JBRREI010000035.1, from coordinate 26,402 downwards.
GCAAGAGCGACATGGGCTTTGGTGCCAGCGGCGGTCTGTTCGGCGGCAGCGGCCTGGGCGCGGCGGGCGTTGGCGGTTATGCCAACACCGAAATCGGCCAGGTGATCACCATGGCTTACCTGCAGGCCTATACCGACATCATTGCCCAGCTGGGTGGTTTGCCGGATAACGCTTCTGCCGCCAACGCGCAGCAGGCGGTGACGGTGACCCGTGCTGGTCGTCTGCTGGCCAACGCCCGCGGTACCGGCGCGCCGGTACGCACCCTGGAAGCCGGGATGATGCTGTACCCGACCGGCACCAAGGAAGGCGTGATGTGGGAAGTCGAGGATGAGCTGGGCAACCGCGGTTGGGTGTCGTCCACCCTGCTGCAGCTGTCCAAGTAAGCCTGGGTTTACCCCGCAGGAAGGCCGCGCAAGCGGCCTTTCTGGTTTCTGGGGGGAGCGGTAGTGCCGAGCCATGCTCGGCAGGGGTTTGCCCGGCAAAGTGTTTTTGTAGGAGCGGCATCAGCCGCGAAGCTCGTAGGCGTTCAGGTTGCGGGCAGTACGGATTGATGTGGATTGCCAGCTTTGCGGCTGATGCCGCTCCCACACTGGCCGCCGGGAAAACCTCTGCCGAGCATGGCTCGGCACTACGGGTGGCTGGCATGGAAGGCTGTAATCCGGGTATGGCCTTGGGTTTGTAGGCGTTCGCCCCGATAATGGCGGCATGGAAATCAAGTCCGACAACCCTGAACACGGCTTCCAGTTCCCCGGTACCTTTGAGCTCAGCGCCATGGGCGCAGCCAATATCGGTCTGGAAGCTGAACTGCCCAAGTTGCTGCAAAGCGCCGGTATCGAGGTACTGGAAGAGCGCATCAGCTGGAAAGAGTCCTCCAACGGCAAGTACGTTTCGGTGCGCATCGCCTTCAAGGCGGAGAGCCGTGAGCAGTACGACGCCGCCCATGAGGTGATGCGTGACCATCCGGAAGTGAAGTGGACGCTGTAACCGCCTGCGCGGTGGAGGCGCCGCGCAAGGCGCTGCGTTCGGCATTGCTGCGGGATCTTGGCCGGCAGGGCTATGAGCCTGTCTGGCACGCGATGCAGCAGTTCACCGATACCCGTACCGACGACTCCGCCGACGAGCTGTGGGTGGTCGAGCATGACCCGGTGTTCACCCTGGGCCAGGCCGGCAAGCCCGAGCATGTGCTGGCGGCCGGTGATATCCCGGTGCTGCATGTGGATCGCGGCGGTCAGGTGACCTATCACGGGCCGGGCCAGATCGTGGTCTACCCGCTGCTGGACCTGCGCCGGCTCGGTATTGGTGTGCGTGACTATGTATGCCGGATCGAGCAGGCCATCATCGACACGCTGGACGAATGGAACATCGGTGCTGAACGCATGGACGGCGCGCCCGGTGTCTACGTGGGCGGCGCCAAGATTGCCGCGCTCGGCATCCGCGTGCGTCGTGGCTGCAGTTTCCACGGGCTGGCGTTCAATGTGTCGCTGGATCTTGAACCCTTCCACCGCATCAACCCCTGCGGCTACGCCGGGATGCAGGTGACCTCGGTGCTAGACTTGGGCGGTCCTTCGGGCATCGAAGCGGTCAAGTCGGTGCTGCTGTCCCATCTGGCCCAGCAGTTCGGTCTGGCCTTGCAGCCGACGCCCGAACTGCCCGATCTGACTACGCGGCTCTGAGACCGCTGATAACGCCATGACTGAAACCACCACGCGCTCCATTCCCCTGCAGGTCGTGCAGGGCGACATTCCGTCCGCGCCGTTGCAGGCCGGTGTCAAACAGCTCGGCGGGGACAAGATCAACCGCTCGCCGGTGCAGTTCGCCGACGCGCCGGTGCTGCGCAAGCCTTCCTGGATCCGCGTGCGCATTCCTTCGGGCAATGCCGTGGCCAACCTGAAGGCCAAGCTGCGCGAGAACCGTCTGGTGACGGTCTGCGAAGAAGCCAGCTGCCCGAACATCCACGAATGCTTCGGCCATGGCACCGCCACCTTCATGATCCTGGGCGAGGTCTGTACCCGTCGCTGCTCGTTCTGTGACGTGGCCCACGGCCGGCCCAAGCCGCCGGATGCCAACGAGCCGGCCAGCCTTGGCCAGACCGTAGCCGACATGGGCCTGAAGTACGTGGTGGTGACCAGCGTCGACCGCGATGACCTGCGTGACGGCGGTGCCCAGCACTTCGTTGATTGCATCACTGCCATCCGCGAAAAGTCGCCCAAGACCCGCATCGAAGTGCTGACCCCGGACTTCCGTGGCAAAGGCCGCATGGAGCGCGCGCTGGAAATCCTCGCGCAGAACCCGCCGGACGTGTTCAACCACAACATCGAAACCGTGCCGGACCTGTACCGCAACGTACGCCCGGGCGCGGACTACCAGTGGTCGCTGACCCTGTTGAAGAATTTCAAGGCACAGCACCCGAGCGTGCCGACCAAGTCCGGCATCATGCTCGGCCTGGGTGAAACCTTCGAGCAGGTACAGGCCACCCTGCATGACCTGCGCGCGCATGACGTGGAAATGGTGACCATCGGCCAGTACCTGCAGCCGACCGCCCATCACCACCCGGTGCTGCGTTACTGGACGCCGGAGGAGTACAAGGCGTTCGAGGACTACGGCTACGAACTGGGTTTCACCCACGTAGCCTCCGGCCCGATGGTGCGTTCGTCCTACCACGCCGACCAGCAGGCGGCCGGTGCCGGCGTCGCTGTCTGAACCAGACCCCCGCATCCCGCTGCGGCGCACTGCCGCAGCGGGGATCGCGTCGATTCGAGTGGCGCCACGGCAGCGATTCACAAACTGCTACGGGGCGGCAGCTACTCTGCAGCTGAGCAAGGTGACAAGTGCCGAAACTTTCGGCACTGTCGGCATGTCGTACTTGCCCGCAGTCTCCCCACAACATTCGGTGCCACGAGTACTTTGATGAACTACCGAGTTCCCGTTTTCCTGCTGGCCCTCGCGCTGACCGCTCCCGCCGCTTTGTCGGCGCGTGCTGATTCGGCCTTGCCCTCGGCAGCGACAATCGATCAGGCCACCACCTCCAAGCTGGTCTACGGCTTGTTGTCGGACAGCCGTTACGCCTACCGCCCGCGTCAGCTGGATGCGGCGACTTCGCAGGACGTGTTCAAGCGTTACCTGGAGTCGTTGGATAGCGGCAAGCAGTTCTTCACCAAGGAGGACGTGGATCGCTTTGCGCCATTGGCAGCACGGACCGGTGACGCCATCCGTTCCGGCGAGCTGGATCCGGCCTATCAGGTGTTCGCGGTGTACCGCCAGCGGGTAGCTGAGCGCGTGGCCTATGCCCGCCGCCTGCTGCGCCAGGAGCCTGATTTCACTGTTGAAGAGCGCTTCAACTACGACCGCAAGGACGTGCCGTGGGCAACCAACGCCGAACTGGACGATCTGTGGCGCAAGTCGGTCAAGAACGACTGGCTGCGGTTGAAGTTGGCTGGCAAGCCGGCCGCTGATATCCGCAAAACCCTGGACAAGCGCTACGACACTCTGCTCAAGACCATCAACGAGCTCAAGGGCGATGACGTGTTCTCGTTCTACATGAACGCCTACACCAGCGCCGTCGACCCGCATACCGATTACTTCACCCCGCGCACGGCCGAGAACTTCAACCAGGCCATGTCGTTGTCACTGGAGGGCATTGGTGCCCAGCTGCAGCGCCAGGACGACATGGTGGTGATCCGCGAAGTGGTGCCGGGTGGTCCGGTGGCGATGGACGGCACGCTCAAGGCCGGTGATCGCATCGTCGGCGTTGGCCAGGGCCGCTCCGGCCCGATCGAAGACGTGATCGGCTGGCGCATCGACGATGTGGTCGGCAAGATCCGCGGTGCCAAGGACACCCAGGTGCGTCTGGAGTACATCCCGGCTGCCGAAGGCGTGGACGGCAAGCACCGCATGCTGACCCTGACCCGGCAGAAGATCCGTCTGTCCGAGCAGGCCGCCAAGGGCGAGACCATCGCCATCCCGGCCGCCGCTGGCGAGCCGCAGCGCCGCATCGGTGTGGTCAAGCTGCCGACTTTCTACCAGGACTTCGAAGGCCGCCGCCGCAATGCCGCCGACTACGCCTCCGCTACCCGCGACGTGGCCAAGCTGCTGGCCGGTTTCAAGGCCGACAAGCTGGACGGCGTGGTGCTGGACCTGCGCAACAACGGCGGTGGTTCGCTGGACGAAGCCATCGAACTGACCGGCCTGTTCATCGAGCAGGGCCCGGTGGTGCAGGTGCGTGAATCCGGCGGCCGCGTCACCGTCAACAACGACCGTAACCCGGCGGTGGCCTGGGACGGCCCGCTGGCGGTACTGATCAACCGCGGTTCGGCCTCGGCCTCGGAGATTTTCGCTGGTGCCATCCAGGACTACGGTCGTGGCCTGGTGATCGGTGAGACCACCTTCGGCAAGGGCACCGTGCAGAACGTGGTGCCGCTGGATCGTTGGCCGGCCAGCGAGAAGGAACGCTTTGGCCAGGTCAAGCTGACCATCGCCCAGTTCTTCCGCGTCAGTGGCTCCAGCACCCAGCACAAGGGCGTGGTGCCGGACCTGGCCTTCCCGGCCAGCGTCGATGCCAGCGAGTTTGGTGAAAGCACCTACGACAACGCGCTGCCGTGGACCCGCATTGCCGCCGTGCCGCATACCCAGTACGGCAACTTCGCGCCGATCGTGCCGCGCCTGGAAACCCTGCACGCCACGCGTATCCGCGCCGACCGCGAGTTCCAGTGGTGGGAAGAGGACGTGCAGCAGTTCCGCACCGAGGCCGCCAAGAAGTACGTCTCGCTCAACGAAGCCGAGCGTCGTGCCGAGCGCGACAAGCAGGAAGCACAGCGCAAGCAGCGCCAGCAGATCCGCAAGGAACTGGGCCTGCCGCTGGACCCGCTGGCCGAGGACAGCACTGATGACGGTCTGACCGGCAACGAGCGTGACATCGTCAAGGATGCCGCCCGTGAGAAGGCTGCAGAGAAGCGTCCGGACCCGCTGTTGAAGGAATCGGCTTCGATCCTTGCCGATGCCCTCAACGTGCTGGAAAAGGACCGTCCGCTGTCGGCACAGGTGCTGCCGCAGTCCACCGGCCCGGGCCGCTGGGCCGACTGACACAGCGCTGCGCACAGCCCAGCTGAGCGCAGCGACAACAGGCTCTGCAAGCTTTAAACGCCGTCAACGTAGCCCTACGTTGGCGGCGTTATGCTGTGGGTATTCGCTGACTGTGGAGTTGCCCATGCGCCGACATCTGCTGCCTGCGCTGGCCGTTGTGAGCCTGTTGCTCACCGCTTGCGGCGGCAAAGCCGTCAACAGCACCTTGCTGCGCGAATCTTTCGATTCGGGCGATACCTATACGCGCAGCATCGATGCCGCACCGGCGCAGGCCTGCGAGGCTGCGCGGCGCGCGCTGCTGGGTCAGGGCTATGCGATCACCCGTGCCGATGCCAGCAACGTGGAAGGCAACAAGAACTTCCAGCCCAAGGATGAAGTGCACGAGCAGCTGGTGCTGCGGGTGTCCTGTGCCGCGCAGGGCGCTGGCAAGGCACAGGTGTTTGTGAGTGCGGTGCAGGACCGCTATGCCTTGAAGAAGTCGCCAACCTCGGCCAGCGTTGGCGTCGGTGCGCTGGGCTCGGTATCGCTGCCGTTTGGCAGCAATGACGACTCGCTGGTGCGGGTCGCCAGCAGCACCGTGCAGGACGCGCAGTTCTACCGCAACTTCTTTGGCCGCCTGCAGTACTACGTGGATCAGGCGACACAACCGGTTCCGGCGGAACCGGCGCGATGAGGTTTGGCCGGCGCGCTGTACATCGGCAGCTCCCCGAGCCTGTACGCCATCCACAGCATTCTGGGCGGTACACGCCGTTTGTCATCCAACTGTTGTTGCACAAGCTGCACTCCGCGATCCAGCAATGCTGGTTGCAGGCGGGTGTGCTGGCCTGTGCGGCAGGATTTACTACCACCGGAGGAGCTTCAGCATGGAATTGGGAATGATCGGGCTGGGTCGCATGGGTGCCAACATGGCGCAGCGTCTGCAGCGTGCGGGGATTGCCGTCACCGGTTTTGATCCGGGCGAGCAGGCGCGGGCGCAGGTGGCCGTGCACGGTATCGCCACGGTGGATGCCTTGCAGGCGCTGGTGCAGGCTTTGCCGGCGCCGCGCGCGCTGTGGTTGATGGTGCCGTCCAAGGTGGTCGATGCCACCCTCGACAGCTTGCTGCCGCTGCTGTCCGCCGGTGACGTGGTGATCGACGGCGGCAACTCCTGGTACAAGCAGTCGCAGCAGCGCGCTGCACGCTGCGCTGAAGCCGGGGTGGCGTTTGTGGACTGCGGCACCAGCGGTGGCGTGTGGGGTCTGCAGGAAGGTTATTGCCTGATGATCGGCGGCGAAGTCGACGTGGTGGCACGCTTGTCGCCCCTGTTCAAGGCGCTGGCGCCCGCGGCGGACCGTGGCTGGGCCCACGTTGGTCCAGTCGGCGCGGGACACTTCAGCAAGATGGTCCATAACGGCATCGAGTACGGAATGATGCAGGCCTATGCCGAGGGCTTCGCGCTGATGGAGAAGAAGGCCGAGTTCGGACTGGACGTGGGCAAGGTGGCCGAGGTCTGGAGGCATGGCAGCGTGGTGCGTTCATGGCTGTTGGATCTCAGCGCCGACGCGCTGCAGAAAAATCCCGCGCTGGAAGGCATCGCTCCCTACGTTGAGGACTCTGGCGAGGGCCGTTGGACCGTGGCCGAGGCCATCGAACTGGATGTGCCGGCACCGGTGATCACCTTGTCACTGCTGGAGCGGCTGCGCTCGAGGCAGGCAAATTCCTTCAGCGACCGCATGCTGGCGGCGATGCGCAATGAGTTTGGCGGGCATGCGATCAAGCCCGCTGGTGAGGCGGGCTGAGGCTTGCTGTCAGGCACGGCAAGGGGGCGCAAAGGCCCTGTTAACAGGGGGTGCACGGGTACACGTATTCGTGCAATCCTTGGCTGGCAGTCAGCGATGCTGTCGTGCTGGTCACGTCGGCATCGTTTGACCCCGGATCGACACTGTCGATGAACTCCGGGCCTTCGCGACACGCGCCGGTCCGTCAGCACGCAGGGGAAGCGATGGCGACACGATTGACCGACGATGACTGGAGTCGCTGGCGCCTGTTCGGGCTTGGGCTGGCGGCGTTGTTGATCATCGTGGTGCCGGCCTTGACCCTGCAGCGGCTTTCCAGTGACAGCGTCAATGCGGCCAATTGGGTTGCGCATACCCAGGCGGTTGGCGCGCGCCTGTACAACCTGCAGGCGGACATCCGCGACGTCGAGTCGGCGGCGTTGACCTTGTCTAAGGGCATCGATTCGCCGGCACTGCAGGAGCGCCTGCACACCGCTGACCGCATCGGCATCAATCTGGGGGAACTGGCCCAGCTGGTCCGTGACAGCCCTGAGCAACTGGTGCGTATCGGCAAGATGGAATCGATGCTGGAGCGGCGCATGGCGCTGGCCAGGGAAATCGCCGCCAGCACCGATTCGCCCCGGCAGCGTGAGCTGATCGAGGAGATGACCTTCCAATACCCGATCCGGCAACTGGTGCAGGAACTGCAGCAGCACGAGGACACCTTGTTGGTAGAGCGTGCCGCGCTGGCACAGCGCCAGCAGCAGCTGGCGTCGATGGTTACCTGGACCGCGTTGGCGGTGCAATTGCTGCTGCTGGGTCTGGTGTTGTGGCTGCTGCAGCGGCAGATTGGCCGCCGCGCCGATGTCGAACGCCGCCTCAGCAAGGCCAGCGACCGTGCCAATGCGGTGCTGCAGACGGTACGCGAGCCCATCGTATTGCTCGACAACAAGCTGCGTGTGGTGCTGCACAACACCGCATTCACCGAGTTGTATGGCGTTGATGACGCTGATATCAGCCTGCACCAGTTGCAGGACATCGGTAGTGGTGAGTGGGAGGACCCGCTGGTGCGCCAGCGCCTGGCCGATGTACTGCTGCGTGGGCGTGAGCTATGGGATTTCGAACACCAGCAGCGCAGCGTGGATGGCATGCATCGCACCATGCTGATCAACGCCCGGCGCATGGCCTTGCCCGACGCCGAGGACGATGTGGTGTTGATGACGATCAGCGATGTCACCGTGCAACGTGCCGTGCAGCAACACGTGGAAGAGCTCAACCACCAGCTGGAAGGCAAGGTCGAACAGATGGCCGACGTCAACCGCGAGCTGGAGGCCTTCAGTTATTCGGTCTCGCACGACCTGCGCGCACCATTGCGGCATGTGGCCGGTTTCTCCGACAAGTTGAAGCGGCACCTGGGCGAGGCGATCGACGGCAAGACCCAGCATTACCTCGATGTGATCAGCAGCTCGGCACAGCTGATGGCGGCCCTGATCGATGATCTGTTGGTCTACTCGCGGCTGGGACGTGGCGCGATGCGCATGCAGCGGGTGGACATGCAGTCGCTGGTGGCCGATACCCGCGCGCTGCTGGATTCCAATCTGAAGAGCGAAGCCGGCGCCGATGGCAAGCCGCGCGAGGTGGAGTGGAAGATCGGCAGGCTGCCGGTATTGATTGGCGATGAAAACATGCTGCGCCAGGTATGGCTGAATCTGCTCGCCAATGCGGTCAAGTACACCGCGGCGCGCGACAAGGCGGTAATCGAGGTCAGCGCCAAACAGCTGCCTGACGGCAGCCATCAGTTCAGCGTCAGCGATAACGGCGCTGGTTTCGACATGCAATACGCCAGCAAGTTATTCGGTGTGTTCCAGCGCCTGCACAAGGCCTCGGAATATCCCGGCACCGGCATTGGCCTGGCCAGCGTGCGCCGCGTGCTGACCCGGCACGGCGGCCGCATCTGGGCCAACGCCCAGGTGGATCAAGGCGCTACTTTCAGTTTCGTTCTCCCCCAGGCAACCGCAACCGAAGCATCCAACAAGGACACCGTGGAATGAGTCCCCTGCGTACCATCCTGATTGCCGAAGACAGCGGAGCCGATGCCGAGATGGCGATCGACGCGCTGCGCGATGCCTCCCTGGCCAACCCCATCGTGCATGTCGAAGACGGGGTTGAAGCAATGGACTTCCTGCTGAGGCGCGGCGCCTTCGCCCAGCGCGAGGAAGGCTTGCCAGCCGTGCTGCTGCTGGACATCAAGATGCCGCGCATGGACGGCCTTGAAGTACTGCGGCTGATCCGCGCCGACGAGGATCTCAAACGTTTACCGGTGGTGATCCTGTCTTCCTCGCGCGAAGAGAGCGATCTGGCCCGCAGTTGGGATCTTGGCGTCAACGCCTATGTGGTCAAACCGGTGGACATCGACCAGTTCTTCCAGGCGGTGCGGACGATCGGCACCTTCTGGGCGTTGATCAACCAGGCACCGGAGCACGAGTAAATACAGATGCCGAATCAGGGAGCGCCATTGGGGCCGCTGCGAATCCTGCTGGTGGAGGATTCGCCCGAAGATGCCGAGCTGGTCGTCGACCAGTTGCTCGAGGCCGGTCTGCAGATCGAGTTCGAGCGTGTCGACAACGAGCCGGCGATGCGCGACGCCTTGGCCGAGGGTGTGCCGGATGTGGTGTTGTCAGACCTGAGCATGCCGGGTTTTTCCGGCTATCAGGCGCTGCAGATCCTGCGTGAGTTGCACCCCAGGGTTCCCTTCATTTTCGTCTCCGGCACCATGGGTGAGGAGACTGCAGTGGAAGCGCTGCAGCAAGGCGCCAATGACTACATCATCAAGCACCAGCCGGCTCGGCTGCCGTCGGCGGTGGCGCGACTGGTGCGCGAGACTCGCAGCGAGCGCGAGCGGCTGCGGGTGGAAGATGAGTTGATGCGCGCGCAGCGGCTGGAGAGCCTGGCGCTGCTCGCCGCTGGGCTCAGCCATGACCTGCGCAATATCCTGCAGCCACTGCTGATCATTCCGGACCTGATCCGTGACCGCAGCGATGACCCCAAGATCGTCCGCTTGGCCGATGTCATCGCCGAATGCGGACGCCGTGGTCATGAGATGGTCGAGTCGATGCTGTCCTTCGTGCGCGGCTCACGCCAGCCCAGCGAGCGGATCGTATTGCAGCGCTTGTTCCAGGCGGTGGGGATGCTGCTCAAGAGCAGCCTGCCGCGCAATGCCGAGCTGCATCTGGAAGTGTCCGATGATCGCATGGCGATCGAGGCGAACTACACCGAGCTGCAGCAGGTATTGCTGAATCTTGCGCTCAATGCCATCCAGGCAATGCCCGATGGTGGCAGCTTGAGTCTGATCGCCGAGCGGGTCGCCGGCGAAGAGGACATGGTGCGCATCCGCGTCAGCGATGACGGCATCGGCATGGATGCAGCCACGGTGCAACGTTTGTTCACCCCATTTTTCACCACCAAGGCCGAGGGCACTGGCTTGGGTCTGGTGTCCTGCCATCGCATCGTCGAAAGCATTGGTGGGCAGATCCAGGTGCAGAGCGAGCTGGGCGCAGGCACCACCTTCGAGCTGCTGTTGCCGATGTGCGAAAGCGCCGGCAGTGAAGATGCCGAGCCACTGGAGAGAACCCGCGTCGGCCATGGTGAGCGCCTGCTGGTGGTTGATGACGAGGCCACGCGTTTGTCGCTGCTGGGCAATGCGCTGTCCAGCCAGGGCTATCGCATGCGCCTGGCCAGCGATGGCGCGGTAGCGATGCGGCACCTGCAGGAGGCGGGGCTGCCGGATGTGGTGCTGGTCGACAGCGGTATCCCGCTGCTTTCGGCCGGGCAGCTGTTGGCGGAGATGCAGGCGATGGGCTATCGCGGTCCGGCGATCGTGCTGGAGGACGCCAACGCGCCGGCCTTCGCCGATGGTGAGGCGCCGTCGGGTATCAGCGTGCATGTGTTGCCCAAGCCACTGGAGATGCAGCGGGTGTTCCGGGCGGTAGCCGACGCGCTGGGTGTGGGCTGATACAGACCCGCTGGCATATGCGGGTTGGCGATAGCTGGCCTATCATGTGCGCCCCCCTCCTACGATGCGGTGCTCAAGCTCGTCCATCGTGGCGCGGGCGGGCCCGCAGGCAAACCAACTCATGACCACCGTGCTCCTCAGCCTGGGCAGCAACCTGCAACCGCAGCATTACCTGCAAGCGGCCGTTGCCGTATTGCGCGAACGTTTTGGCACGATCAGCGTCTCCCCGGCGTACCGCACCCCGGCAGTGGGTTTTGACGGCCCGGACTTCCTTAATAACGCAGTGAAGCTGGACACCGACCTGCCGCTGGACGAGTTGGACGATTGGCTGCACGCGGTGGAGGACGCGCATGGCCGCGACCGTTCCGGCCCGCGTTTCAGCGACCGTACCCTGGATATCGACGTGGTGTATTACGGCGACCTGGTGGTTGAGGGCCCGGGTAATCTGCGCATTCCGCGCCCGGAGCTGAAGCACGCCTTCGTGCTCAAGCCGCTGGCCGACATCGCCCCGGATTTCATCGACCCGGTACGCGGCCTGAGCCTGCAGCAGATGTGGCAGCAGCACCCGCAGCACGGGCAGGCGTTCGACACGGTGGAGTTGTAGGGCTGCCCCTGTAGTGGGGGGGGGGGGGGGGGGGGGGGGGGGGGGCGGGGGGGGGGGGCCGCGGCGCGGGGGGGGGGCGCGGGGGCGGCGGGGGGGGGCCGGGGGCGGGGTGTGGGGTGGTTGGGGGGCGCGCGCCCCCCCCCGCCCCGCCCCCGCCCCCCCCACTTCAGTGGGCGCGGCGAAGGCTTCTTGAGTCCCTTTCCCGCCTGCGGGAGAGGGGTTGGGGTGAGGGCAGCTGTTTGCTGGTAAGGCCCTTTGCCGAGCATGGCTCGGCACTACAGTGGGCACGGTGAAGGCTTCTTGAGCCCCTCTCCCGCCTGCGGGAGAGGGGTTGGGGTGAGGGCAGCTGTTTGCTGGTAAGGCCCCTTGCCGAGCATGGCTCGGCACTACGGGTGCGCGGCACTAGGTCAGCAGGCGGCCGCCGTCCAGGCGCAGGGTCTGGCCGGTGATGTAGCCGGCGTCGTCCAGCAGCCAGCGTACCGCCGAGGCGATCTCATGCGGGGTGCCGAGGCGGTCCAGCGGGGTGCGCTCCATCAGCTTCTGCTTGGCGGCCTCGCTCTTGCCCTGTTCGGGCCAGAGGATGGCGCCGGGGGCGATGGCATTCACGCGTACATGCGGGGCCAGTTCCAGCGCCAGCGAGCGGGTCACCATCTCCAGCGCGGCCTTGGCCGAGCTGTAGGCCGGGTGCTCGCGCAGCGGCTGGGTGGCGTGCAGGTCGGTCAGGTTGACGATGGCGCCGCGCTGTTTGATCAGATGCGGCGCGGCGGCCTGCGCCAGGAAGAACGGCGCGCGCGTATTCACCGCGAACAATTCATCCCATTGCTCCGGCTGTACCTGCCCGAACGGGGTAGGGAAAAAATTGGAGGCGTTGTTGACCAGCGCGTCCAGCCGGCCGAACTGGCCGACGGTCTGTTCCACCAGGTCGGGCAGGGCGGCCACGTCGCGCAGATCGGCTTCCAGCGCCAATACGCTGCCCGCGCGCTCGCTCTCCAGATCGAAGGCCAGTGACTGCAGCTCCTCGCTGGACTGGTGCGCATGCAGGGCGATGCGGTAGCCATGGGCGTGCAGGTGACGGGCAATGCCGGCACCGATGCGGCGCGCGCTGCCGGTGACCAGGGCCACCCGTTGGGATTCTGTCATCTGGGATTTCCTTACTCAGCTATCCTGTGCATTGTCCTCGCAAACCGCCGCATCATGCATTCCGACCTGCCAATCCCCGATTCAGACGCGCTTGCCCACAGCGAGCAGCTGGCCGCGCACCTGCGTGCGGACATCCTTGCCCAGGGCGGTGCGGTGCCGTTCTCACGCTTCATGGAGTTGGCACTGTATGCGCCGGGCTGGGGCTACTACAGCGCCGGTGCCAGCAAGTTTGGTGCTGCCGGTGACTTCGTTACCTCGCCGGAGATCGGCTCACTGTTTGCCGCCACCACCGCCAATGCAGTTGCGCCGGTGCTGAAGCAGCTCGGCCCGCAGGCACGCATGTTGGAGCTGGGCGGCGGCAGCGGCGCGTTTGCCGAAATCATGCTCAAGCGTTTGCTGGAACTGGATGCGCTGCCGGAGCGCTACGCCATCCTCGAACCCAGTGCCGACCTTCGTGAGCGCCAGCGCGAACGCCTCGAGCGCGCATTGATTCCGCCGGTGTTCGCGCTGGTGGAGTGGTTGGACCGGCCGTTCGATGACGATTGGGACGGCGTGCTGTTCGCCAACGAGGTGATCGACGCGCTGCCGACGCCGCGTTTCCTCGCCGACGAGGGCGAGATCTATGAAGAGACCGTGGAACTCGACGGCGAAGGCCGCTTCGTGCGCGGTGCACAACCAGCCGACCAGCTGATGCTGGGCGCAGTGCGGCATGTGGAGCGCTATCTGGAACGTCCGTTCGCGCACGGTTACCGTTCCGAAGTGTTGCCGCAGCTGCCGTACTGGATTCAGGCCGTGGCCGGTGGCATGCAGCGTGGTGCGATGCTGTTCGTCGACTACGGTTATTCGCGCAGCGAGTTCTACCAGCACGATCGCACAGACGGCACGATGCGCGCGTTCTACCGTCACCGTGTGCACAACGATGTGTTCCTGTGGCCCGGCCTGCAGGACATCACCGCATCGGTGGATTTCACCGCGCTGGCGGAAGCCGGTACCAATGCCGGCTTCGACCTGGCCGGTTACAGCAACCAGGCCAACTTCCTGCTCGGCAACGGCATCACCGATCTGCTGCTGCAGGCCGAACAACGCACCGATGAAGTCGGCCAGCTGCGCCTGCGCGATCAGCTCAAGCGGCTGACCCTGCCGACCGAAATGGGCGAGCGCTTCCAGGTGATGGGCTTTAGTCGCGACGTCGACATGTCGGCCGCCTTCCTGCTCGGTGACCTGACGTGGCGGCTGTAAGCACCACACTGAAACCGCTGCGTCGCGCTGGATTCTGGTTGGGCCTGTGGTGTGTAGCAGTGCTGGCGGTGATCGTTGTATGCCTGATCCCGCCACCAGAACTGAACCTGCCGCAGAACAGCGACAAGGTTGAGCACCTACTGGCCTACTTCATCCTGTCCGCCAGTGCGGTGCAGCTGTTCGGCAGCCGCCGCGCGCTGTGTTGGGTGGCAGCAGGTTTGGTTGCGATGGGCGTGGGCATCGAATGGGGACAAGGCGCGCTGACTGCTACACGCATGGCCGATCCGATGGACGCCCTGGCCAATGCCAGTGGTGTGCTGATCGGCATGCTGACTGTGCTTACGCCGTTGCGGGATTTACTGCTGAGGCTGCAAGGGCGTTGAGCCGATAGTGTGCCGACAGGCAGCGCTGCAAGCTGTTCTGGTTGCGGCTGCAACTTAATTCTTTAGATAAATCAGCCATTTCCGCTGTTTTGGCACTTACGCAGGCGGCCCTTTGGCTGCTACGTTGCGCCATCACAGGCACCGTCGAGGTGCCGGTGATTTTGCAAAGTCGGTGCGGTGCGGGACGTGGGTGGAGAGGACTCACGTACCGCACCGCGCCTTCCCGGCGATTTCTCCCCGGGCCTTACTGCTTCGGCTGCAGACGCACCTGGTCCAGCACCCACATCTGCGGACGGGTATCGCCGCTGAAGGTCATGCACAGGTCGGTGATCTGCCCGGCACCCGCTTGCAGCGGTGCCTCCAGTTCAATGAAGCCATCCTTGCCCGGCTGCTGCGGCAGCGGCACGGTGGCCAGCACGCGGCCCTCGCAGCCGGCACGCACTTCAAACTCGCCGTACTGGCTCACCGGCTTGCGGAAGCCGCGTTTGGCTTCCTCCGGGCGCAGCAGGCCGAAGTTGTAGGGAATGCGTCCAGCGCGCACCTTGACCGAGGCGATGTCCTGCAACTGCGCGTCTTCCCACAGCCAGCACGGGTTGAAGATGCTGACGTCGAAGTTGTCGCGCTCACCGTGCAGCGGGTTGTCGTCGATCAGACGCAGCAGCAGGCGGCCGCCCTGCGGGCATTGCGCCAGGGTCTTGTCGGTGCGGGCCAGCAGCGACTGCGCATCGAAGTTCCATTGGCTGGGTTTGTCGGCCACCGGCTTGCCGTTGAAGAAGGTCAGCGCGGTCAGCACGGTCGGCACCGACAAGGTCAGTGCGCCGGGATAGGCAGGCGACTGCGCGGTCGGCGTGCTGCCATCGGTGGTGTAGCGGATGTCCCGGTAGCTGAGCGGGTTGGACAGCTCGACCGTCACCTTTTCAGCTGCACGATCATCCTGACGCTTCATCGCCACCGACAGCGCGGTCTGGCCGTAGTCAATGCCCAACGCCTTGTAGCGCTGCAACTGCGCCGGCAGACGTGCGAGGAAGTCGTCGTAGCTCTTGTTCTGCAACGGCGTCCAGGCGATCTCGGACAGTGCCGCCAGGCGCGGGAACACGTTGTGCTTGAGGTCCTTGCCGTTGCGGGTGTGTTCGGTCCACATATTGGCCTGTACGCCGATCACGTGTTTGCGCTGCGCCGGGGTCAGTACCGCCGGGACTGGATCAAACGCGTAGACGCGCTGCATCGAGGTGAACTTGGGGCGTCCGGTCGGTTCTTCCGGCAGATTGGTCTGCAGGAAATCCAGGTACAAGGTATTGCCCGGCGTCATCACCACGTCGTGGCCGTGCGTGGCTGCCTCGATGCCGCCTTCGATACCGCGCCAGGACATCACCGTGGCCTGCGGCGGCAAGCCGCCTTCGATGATCTCGTCCCAGCCGATCAGTTTGCGGTCGTGGTCTTCCAGGTACTTCTCCAGCCGCTTGAGCATGTGCGACTGCAGTGCTTCTTCGTCCTTCAGCCCCAGCTCGCGGATATAGGCCTGCACCTGCGGCGAATCCTGCCACTGGTACTTCACAGCCTCGTCGCCGCCGATGTGGATGTACTGGCCGGGGAACATTTCCAGCACTTCGGCCAGGATGTTCTCCAGGAACTGCAGGGTTTCCTCGCGCGGGTTGAACAGATAGGGGTTCACGCCCCAGTTGGCCGATGGCTTGGTCGGGCCATCGACGACACCGTGCTCCGGATAGGCGGCAACCGCGGCCTGGGCGTGGCCGGGTACGTCGATCTCGGGCACAACCGTAATGTGGCGTGCGGCGGCATAGGCCACCACATCACGGATCTGATCCTGGGTGTAGTAACCGCAATACAGATGCGGCTTGCCGTCAGCACCAACGCCAGCTTCGCCCGCGGCGGAACGGCAGCTGCCCACTTCGGTCAGCTTCGGGTAGCGCTTGATTTCCATGCGCCAGCCCTGGTCATCGGTGAGATGCCAGTGGAAGGTATTGAGCTTGTGCGTGGCCATCGCATCGAGGATCAGCTTGATGTCATCGATGCTCTGGAAGTGGCGCGCCGAGTCGAGCATGAAGCCGCGCCAGTTGAAGCGCGGTGCATCTTCAACCTGCATCGCCGGCAGCGCGATGCTGTTTGATGGTGCAGCAGCAAGCAGTTGCCACAAGGACATCGCGCCATGGAACAGGCCGCGTGCATCACCGGCTTCGACCAGCACGCCATCGGCGTTGATGCGCAGCGAATAGCTCTCGGCAGATGCCGCGTTGGCAGCAGGCTTGCTGATGCGGAACTGGATTGCGCCTTTGGCCTGGCCACTGCTGCGGGGGGTGAGCTGCAGCGGCGTGGTGCGCGCCAGCAGTTGGGTGAACTGTGCGGCGACTTCGCTGGCGCCGTCAGCGGCGATCACGCGGGTGGAGGCATCGACGCTGAAGCGGCCATTGCCTGGCAGCACCGATACCGGGCGCGGAATGATGCTGGCGCCGGTTACTTCGACCGGCAGCAGTTGGGCGCTTGCACTGTTGGTGGCAGCACCTGCGTGGCCACTGGCAGCGCCCAGGGCGAGCAGCAGCGCAGCGTGCAGGGCATGGCTGGAGAGTCGGTGTCGGTGCATCATGGATCCTTGTTGTTGACGGCTGGCGTACTGACAGCCGCTGTTGCGTTTGCAGTTGATGTTGCGGTTGCTGCGATCCGCGGGGGGAGGGCGGGCAAGACAGGCTGCGCGGCAGTGGCCTGCGCAGTGGTGGCGCTACTGGATTGGATCATCGCATCAAGTGCAAAACCCATCAGCACGCCTTCGATATCGGCAGCCACAAGCACATCCGCATGATTGACGAGGCTACCGGCGATGCCCCACTGGAAGCCGCGCCCGGATGGCAGTGCATGGGTAGCGAGCAGGCGTCCGTCGCGTCTATCCAGTACGCCTACGCCAGCGCCGTGCTCAAGAAAATAGGGGTGGCCAGCGGCCATCCCGACCAGCAGGTGATCGCCCAGTGCCAGCGGCGTGCCCCAGCTCCAGCCACCAACGTCGGTGCGCCACAGCACGCGCCCGCTGACGATGTCGATGGCGCTCACCTTGCGCAGGTCCGAGGAGCCGATATAGAGCGTGTTGCCGTCGAAGGAGGGTTCGGACTCGATCCACGAGGTCCAGAACTGGGTAAGCCACAGCGCGTTGCCGGTAGTGGCGTTGATTGCATGCAGCACGCCGCTGCGGTCATTGCAGAACACGCGGCCGCGGTGCACCACCGGTGCTGCGCCTGGGCGCGCAGCCAGGCGGTACTGCCATAGCGGCGTGCCAGTGCGTGCATTGAGCGCCTGCACCACGCCTGCTTCGGTGATTGCGAACAGCTGGGTGCCGTCGCTGGCCAGGCCATGCTGGATGCGACCAGCAAGCTGTCGCTTCCAACGGCTGGCGCCGGTGCGCATGTCCAGCGCTTGCACGCTGCCATCGTTGCCGCCGATATAGATCTGGCCATTGCCGAGCAGCGGGCGCGGGCCCTGCCATTCCCAGGCCGCCGATTGTGGTTGCGGCGGCTCGCGGCTGCTGCGCGCGTCCTGGATGGATGAGCGCCATTGCTCGCGGCCGGTCTTGCGGTCGAGCCGATGCAGGTAGCCACCATCGCTGTTGACGAACACCGCGTCGTCGGTCACCAACGCGGTTGCATAGACCGGGTAACCCAATGCGCTGCCCCAGCGCAGGCTGCCATCGGCAAGATCGACGGCGAACAGGGTGCCTGCGGTGGTGCCGATATAGGCGATGCCATCGGCGACAACCGGCGAGGCAAAGATCTGGCCGCCAAGTTGGGCTTTCCAGCGCGGGCCGGACAAGGCCTGGGGTGATGTATTGGCTGCGTTGTCAGCGGGCAGTGAGGCGGGCTCGCCACGTCGCAGGCGCAGACGTTCGCCGCTGCCCAACAGAGTGCCAGTCAATTCCTTGTCCTGCAGCTGCAGCGCCATGTGCAGGGTGCGATGGACCAGGTTGTTGTTGTCGTCCAGATCCGCCTTGCCGTGCAGGGGCAGCGAGCGCAGGTGGGCGATGGGCAGGTCGAGGTGCATGTCATAGCGACCGTTGGCGTCGGCCTGCAGGTTCAGTCCTATGCTGACCTTCTCGCGTGGGCTGCCGATCTCGCCGAGCCAGTAGCCAGAGAGGTTGTCAGTGGCATGTGCAATGTGGGCTGGCAGCAACAACAGCCCGGCCAGTAGTGCGGGCAGCAGCGGGAACTGGGGATGAAGGATGTTTTTGCTTGGCTGTTCCATGCGTTGATGCCCGGTGCGTGCAGGTTGGCTGTCAGGAACCCGGCGGGAGCACTCGGCTCCCGCCAGGTGGTGTTGCATTACGACTTAGAAGGCAAAGCGCAGTGACGCCATGTAACGACGGCCACTCTTGTAGGCGCCGTTGAGCAGCTTCTCGGTGCCAAAGTAGCTGTGGTACTTCTCGTCCAGAAGGTTCATGCCTTCAAGGCCGATGCTGAGATTTTCTGTGACCTTGTAGGCGACAGATGCATCCAGCGAGCGGTACTCCATCGTCCACACGTCACGGCCGCCGCTGACGCGGGTGAAGTACTTGTCGCGCCAGTTGTACGTGATACGGGCGTTCCAAGTGTCGTTTTCGAAGAACGGGCTCAGGTTGTACTGGTTCTTCGAGTTGAACGGCAGTGGCCGGCCGTTGGTAGCTTCGCCGTCGGAGTAAGTGTAGTTGGCGATGATCCCGAAGCCGGCACCGAGGTTCTGCTGCCAGGCCAGCGAGTACCCCTTGATCTTCGCGTCACCGGCATTTTGTGGGCGGTCGACGAGGAACTGTGCATCGCGCAGCTGGTTGACGTTGTAGTGGGTCTCTTCCTTGGCGATCCGCAACACGTAGTCGCTCACGTCGCGGTAGAAGATGGAGGCGGCCAGGATTGCATCCTGCGAGAAATACCATTCGCCTGAGAAGTCGAGATTGGTGGAACGGTAGGGCCTCAGGTTCGGGTTTCCGCCACCACCGGTCAGTGCCTGGTCGGAGAGGAACAGGTAGCTGGAAACGTCTGCATAGTTTGGACGCGCCATGGTCTTGGCCGCGGAGAAACGCAGCACCAGCTCGTCGCTGGCGTCATAGACCAGATTCAGGTTTGGCAGGACATTGCTGTACTTGCTGCTGCGCGTAACATAGTCATACGAGGCCTCGGCCTGTGCCTGCGTCATTGTCGCCGTGGTGCAACTGGGGCGGCCGGTATTGCAGGCGTAGGCACTGGAGTCCAAGTCGGTGCGGACATAGCGCAGGCCGATGTTGCCGCGTAGGCGCTCGAAGCTGAAATCCGCCTGCAGGTATGCTGCTTTGATGTCCTCTTCGATGGTCCAGGTATTACGAACGAATTCGGAGTTGCCCTGCGTGGTGGGTACTGGCGGGTTCTGCCAGGGGGCCAGCCAGTCGTTGCTGGCGATGTAGTCGGCAAGCGCCCAGCCGTCGATGGTGAAGCGGTTGCCCAGGTCGCCAAAGCCGCTGAAGCCGTCCAGATAATTGCTGGGAAGGTCGCGTGGGTTGAACATGTCGGTGGTGGCATCACCCCAGCCTTGCACGGAGGCGAGCACAACGCCGCGTTGGATCTGCCCGGTTTCATGCGCGCGTTGCTTGTAGCCGAAACGTAGCTGGTAAACCGGAGAGTCGAGCTTCAGGCCGAAATCCACCTGGCCGTAGGTTTCCTTGTCCAGAGTTGGCTTGTCGACCAGATTGCCGCCCCAGCCGGTGTTCCAGGTAGCCTGGCTGTTCGGGTTCGCGCCGTAGCCGCCATCCATCCGGAACAGTTCCGGATCGGTGAACGGGTTGCGTCCACTGATGTTCAACGTGCCTGGCGTGCCGGGGCCGTTGGCGATCGACCAGCTGTAGTCGGCGGGTGCAAGGAAGCTGCCATAGACCTGCTTGGGCCCGCCCTGCGCCTTGGTGTGGCCGAGCTGGCCAGAGGCGAACCAACGCTCGTCGGTCCAATCCACCTTGATATCGTAGGTCTCCGATTCGACTTTGGCGCGGCGGTTCTGCAGGTCGAACACCATGCGGCCGCCCTTGTGGGTGGCACCGGTGATCAGGCCGTCCTTGATGGTGATATCGGTCAGTGAGCCAAGGCTGCCATAGGTATTGCCTTGCCAGGCAAACATAGACTGCGCCATATGATCGAAGTTGGCATCGATCTTCAGTGCCGTGGCCTCGATGTTGAGTTGTTCCATCGGCTTGAACTGCAGCGATGCGGAATAGGTATTACGCTTGCGCTTCTGTTCGAAGAAGTGCGCGCTCATCGAGCTTGGCCCCACCGCATTGGGATTGGCATTCAACGCATCGGCGCATGCACCCTTGCAGTTGCCAGTGGCGATGGAGCCTGCAGCGCCATCCAGACCGTCGCGGTAGTGCTTGGCCAGAACGGTGCCATAGGATTCGATGCCATCGCGGCGGATGCTCTCGTTGCTCGACTGGGCCGAGAGAATGAAGCCGAAGTTGTCTGCAGCGTTTTTCCAGCCAAACGCGGCTGACGCGCTGGGGTCGGTTTTTTCGACGCGATCATTGCGCGCATAGCTGACACGGCCGGTGATGCTGATCTGCTCGGGCATGTCCAGCGGTTTGCGCGTGGCGATGTTGACCGTGCCACCAATGGAGCCTTCGTCCATGCGCGCTTCCGGCGACTTGAATACCTCCACCTTGC
The DNA here is from genome assembly GCF_056760195.1 of Stenotrophomonas sp. STEN020. Lineage (NCBI taxonomy): Bacteria > Pseudomonadati > Pseudomonadota > Gammaproteobacteria > Lysobacterales > Lysobacteraceae > Stenotrophomonas > Stenotrophomonas sp. STEN020. Next base: position 5,538 of record NZ_JBRREI010000035.1, on the reverse strand, counting down.
CTACCAGCTCCGGTGCCAACAGCGAGTAGTTGAACGTACGGGACGGGAAATCGGACATGTTCCAGTCGCCCGAGGCGATGGACTGGCCGTTGAGCAGGGTGCGGTTCAAGGCCGGGTCGACGCCAAGGATGCTGACGCGCTCGCCTTGGCCATATGCACGGTCGATGGTGACGCCAGGGATGATGGTCATTGCTTCGGCGACGTTGGTCGCCGGGAACTTGCCCACATCCTCGGCGGTGATTACGTCGACGATGCCGTCGGCGTTGCGCTTGGATTCAAGGGATTGCTGCAGGCTGGCACGGATGCCGGTGACGACGACGCGATCCAGTTCGGTTGCATCCGGCTGCGCTTCCTGTGCGCTGGCCGCAAAGCTGATCGCCAGACAGCTGACGATGGCGGCGGTTAACGGTGACTTGCGGTGTTTCAAAGGTCTCTCTCCCTTTGCTGATGGATGGCCGGCAAATGTTGCTGGCCAGTGAATCCCGCAACCCTTCGGGCGTGCGGAGAAACATCGCGGCTGCCGCAACGGCTGGCCACGTCGAACGCGGTGTCAGTGCAGAAACGGGCCGGTTGCAGCAAAAGTAGAGAGCGCTCGACAACGGGCGCTGTTGGAAGTGGATCGGGTGTACTGCCGGCCTTGCTTGTCCACGTCATGTCTCGATGGGTGGGTGGGGCGGGTGACTACCGTCGTTCAGCTCGGGGTGGAGTTTGCGTGTATTTGTTTCGAATTTGCAAAAATAATTTTCACGAAAATCGAGCGGTTGAAAATATTTATTTCACGCAATTTATCCTGTTTTTTAAGGATAAATTCAATGAAAAATAATATCCATTCATTCCTTGTGAAACCTTTTGGTGCAGCATTCGTTAAGGTTTGAAAATTATGTTTATATTCAATTCATTGGTAATGCAGATTCTGTTTCGTGGTTCTCGTCAGCTGTTTGCGGCGTGATGCGTGCATCAAGCGGGATGCTTGCTGGCCGTGCGTGGTGCCATCCACGCAGGTTGAAGGGCGTGGTCGCTGCAGTGCTGGTTGGTTGGGGTGGCGGTGGTGTTGGAGTTGCGTATCGCGGGCAAAAAAAAGCGGGCCTGGAAAACCCAGGCCCGCTGGAGGAGAAAGAACAGCGGAAACGGTACTGCGTTGGTGCTGGCTTAGAAGGCGAAGCGCAGCGAAGCGTTGTAGCGACGGCCACTCAGGTAGGCGCCGCGCAGCAGCTGCTCCGTGCCGGAGTAGGAGTGGTACTCCTCATCGAGCAGGTTCATGCCTTCCAGGGCAACGGTCAGGTTGTCGGTGATCTTGTAGGAGATGGAAGCATCAACCGAGGTGTAGTCCATGGTCCACAGGTCACGACCGCCGCTGACGTTGGTGAAGTACTTGTCGCGCCAGTTGTAGGTGATGCGGGCTGCCAACTTGTCGTTCTCGAAGAACGGGGCGATGTTGAACTGGTTCTTCGAGTTGTACGGGAGCGGACGGCCATTGGTGGCCTCGCCATCGGAGTAGGTGTAGTTGGCGACGATGCCGAAGCCCATGCCGAAGTTCTGCTGCCACGCCAGGGAGGCACCCTTGATCTTGGCGTCGCCGGCATTCTGCGGGCGATCAACGCGATAGATGGTCTCCTTGCCCTGGTTGATGTTCCAGTGGGTTTCCTGGCGGGTTGCCATCAGGATGTAATCGGAAACGTCACGGTAGAACAGCGAACCGGCCAGGATCGCGTTCTGCGAGAAGTACCACTCGGCCGAGAAGTCCAGGTTGGTGGACAGGTAGGGCTTCAGGTCCGGATTACCGCCGCCGCCGGTCTGCTGCTGATCGGACAACCACAGGTAGCTGGACACGTCAGCGTAGCCTGGACGGGCCATGGTCTTGGCAGCGGAGAAGCGCAGCACCAGCTCGTCGGTGGCGTCGTACACCAGATTCAGGTTGGGCAGTGCGTTGTTGTACTTGCTCGGCTTGACCCGCCACTCGTACTTGTCCGCCGTGCAGTCCTTGGGGTTGTTGACGGTGCAGATCCAGGCGCCGCTGCCAACTTCGGTCTGTACGTAGCGCACGCCGATGTTGCCGCGCAGGCGATCGAAGCTGAAGTCGGCCTGCACGTAGGCGGCCTTGATGTCTTCTTCGATGGTCCAGGTGTTGCGTGCGAACTCCGCATTGCCCAGTGTGGTCGGCACCGGTGCGGTCTGCCACGGCGCCAGCCACTTGTTGCTGGCGATATAGTCGGCAAGTGCCCAGCCATCGATGGTGAAGCGGTCGGCGAGGTCGCCATAGCCGCCGAAGCCACTCAGGTAGTTGCCCGGCAACGGGCGCGGGTTGAACATCGAGGCGGTGGCGTCGCCGTAGCCTTGGATCGATGCCAGCGTCACGCCGCGCTGGATCTGGCCGGTTTCATGCGAGCGCTGCTTGTAGCCTGCGCGGATCAGGTAGACCGGCGAATCCAGCTTCAGGCCGAAGTCCAGCTGTCCGTAGGTTTCCTTGTCGAGGGTCGGCTTTTCCACCAGATTGCCGCCCCAGCCCGATGCCCAGTTTCCTTCTGCCGGCGGGTTGGTGTGCCACGGGTTGGCATAACCGCCATCCATGCGGAAGGCTTCCGGATCGGTGAACGGGTTCTTGCCGTGGAAGGTGACGCTGCCCGGCTTGTTCGGGCCATTTTCGATCGACCAGGTGTAGTCGGCATTGGCCAGGAAGCTGCCATAAACCTGCTTCGGGCCACCTTCGGCCTTGGTGCGGCCGATATGGGTGGAGGCGAACCAACGCTCATCGTTCCAGTCGGCCTTGATGTCGTAGGTTTCCGACTCGACCTTGGCGCGGCGGTTCTGCAGATCGAACGCCACGCGGCCGTTCTTGTGTGTGCCACTGGTAATCAAGCCGTCCTTGATGGTGACATCGGTCATCGTCATCAGGCCGCCATAGGTATTGCCCGGCCAGACGAACATGGACTGCGCCATGTGGTCGAAGTTCGCGTCGACCTTCAATGCGTTGAACTCGATGTTCAGCTGCTCGACCGGCTTGAACTGCAGCGAGGCGGAATAGGTGTTGCGCTTGCGCTTCTGTTCAAAGAAGTGCGCGCTCATCGAGCCCGGGCCCACTGCGTTCGGGTTGGCGTTCAAGGCGTCGGCACAGGCGCCCTGGCAGGTGCCGGGTTTCTGTGGCTGCTTGCCATTCGGCAGCGCCGGTACCGACCAGTCATCGCCGGTGTTGTTGACCGAGCCGGCAGCGCCATCGACGCCATCGCGGTAGTTCTTGGCGGTGACGGTGCCGTAGGACTCGATGCCGTCACGGCGGATGCTTTCGTTGCTGGCCTGTGCCGAGAGGATGAAGCCGAAGTTTTCGGCCTGGTTCTTCCAGCCGAAGGCAGCAGAGGCGCTGGGGTCGGTCTTGTCGACGCGATCGTTGCGGCCGTAGCTGACGCGACCGCTGACGCTGACGTTCTCCGGCATGTCCAGCGGCTTGCGCGTGGAGATGTTGACGGTGCCGCCGATCGAGCCTTCATCCAGGCGTGCTTCCGGCGACTTGAATACTTCGACTTTGCCGACCAGCTCCGGCGCCAGCAACGAGTAGTTGAAGGTACGGGTCGGGAAGTCGGACATGTTCCAGTCGCCCGAAGCGATGGACTGGCCGTTGAGCAGGGTGCGGTTCAATGCCGGATCGGTACCCAGGATGGACACCTTTTCACCCTGGCCGTATGCACGATCGATGGTGACGCCCGGGATGATGGTCATCGCTTCGGCGACGTTGGTGGCCGGGAACTTGCCCACGTCCTCGGCGCTGATCACGTCGACGATGGCATCGGCGTTGCGCTTGGTTTCCAGCGACTGCTGCAGACTGGCGCGGATGCCGGTGACGACAACGCGGTCAAGCTCGGTGGCTTCCTTGCTGGCTTCCTGCGCGTGCGCGGAAAAGCTCAGACAGGTGACGATGGCGGCGGATAGTACGGACTTGCGATACCTCATGATGTCTCTCCTCATCATTGATGGATGCCGGCGAACTGGCCGGAGGTTGTGTCGCTGGAAGCGGTGCATGGGCGGGCTGCCGCATGCGCCTGCGTTGCTGCCGAGTGCGGTGCGCTGGGATCGATTTCCCTGCGTCCCAGATACCAACTGGCGGCGCCGATGACGCCCAGTTGCCCGTGCTCTACCAACTTCACGGGGATGCGTTGCAGCGCTTCGCGCATCGGTCCCTTGTTGAGGAACCGCTCGGCGAAGCTGCTGTTGATGAGGAACTGGCTGATCTTGGGCAGGATGCCGCCAGCCAGATAGATGCCGCCTTGTGCGCCGTACAGCAGCGCCATGTCGCCGATGGTCGAGCCCAGAATCGCGCAGAACAGCTGCAGCGTTTGTTCGGCAACTGGATCACTGCCATTGCAGGCGGCGGCGCTGATCGCATCGGGTGTAGCGTGCACCGGCGCCGTATCGCACACGGCGCACAGTGCGTTGTACAGATTGAGCAGGCCCGGGCCAGACAAGGCGTGCTCGATGGCGACATGGCTGCGCCCGCGCAGCATCTGCTGCAGCACGGCGACTTCCAGTGCGGTGCTGGCGCTCAATGAGGCTTGCCCAGCTTCGGTGGCCAGCACCATCGAGCGGCTGCCGTTGGGAATCCACAGTGCCGCGCCCAGGCCAGTGCCGGGGCCCACGATCAGTACCGGTCCCTTGGCGGCGAGGGCAGGGCCGCTCAGCAGCAGTGCGTCGCTGGCATCGATATGCGCGGCGGCATGGGCAACAGCTTCGAAATCATTGACCAGATGCACCGCGGCGAAGCCGAGGTCATCGCGGATGCGGTTGCACGACAGCGGCCACGGCAGGTTGGCTGAGATCACCGTGCCATCGGGCAGGGCGTAACCGGCACTGGCGATGGCGCATTCGCTCACGGTGGCGCGATCCACCGGGAACTGGGCAAGGATGCTGCTCAGATCCGGATAGTCGGCGCAACGGTACTGGCGGTAAGCCAGTAGCTGCATGGGCGCGCTGGCGCTGCCGCCTGGCTGCACCAGGCCCACGCGGACGTGGGTGCCGCCCACATCGGCGGCCAATAGCGGCGCGGCAGATGTAGGAGTGGTCAGCTTGGCTGTTGGATTCCGGCTGGCAACCACGCACGTCCCCTGGAAGTTGGCGCGACACCTGTTGGCGTTGCGGCATGCGGAGTGTCCGTGCTTCGTGACAACGATGTCAAGGCGCAGTGCAAAAAATTTTCACTACTAAAGCGGCGCCGGTGCTGCTCATATATCAATGATTTCAGTAGTTTTTTTTGTTTCAAATGAAATCCATAGCGGTTTCTGCCTTGGTTTTGTTGAGGTGGCTGAATCATTGTGAAATTTTTTGGCACGCCTGGCTGCTCTGTGGGAGCGGCGTAAGCCGCGAAGCTGGCGGCAACAAAATCGAGGACTTTCATCTCCCCTGACTGGTAGCGGGCATTGGCGAGCCGGCGAACAGGGCATCTGCCGGCTGCTGGATCAGTGGCTTCGCCGCGGGCCCCCCGCCCCCCAAAACCCGGAAAGTTTGTGATAAAAAAGGACACACCCAAAACCCCCCCCCAAGCGGGGGGCGGTT